>NZ_JADEVX010000045.1:0-27467 GCF_015207925.1 Microcystis sp. LEGE 00066
GTGTTGGGGTGTTAGGGTGTTGGGGTGTTGGGGTATCAGTTGAAATTCCCCCATCTCCCCATTCTCCCATTCCCCTGCTAGGCTAATTTAATGGCTGCAGTGACCACCTCTTCTAAAGACTCTAACCAATGAAAGTTAACATCAGCTAAACTCTGACTGAGATCGATCGCTTTGCTGTCAGCTAGGACGCGAAAAATTATTTGTGGTAGGGAGGGATTGAGAAAAGATCGAGGTTGCAAGGTTTGTCTTTCCTGTCGGGTGGCCCGGATCGTTCGCTCGCCGCTGCCCCGGCTAGGTAATAATGGGCTATAACTGCGGTAGTAATTGCTAATAGTCTCGATCGCTTTTTGGCCAAAGTCGGGATAACCGATAATATCAACGATAACCACTTTTAAATTAGGCAATAGTTGGAATTGTTGCAGACCAGCCTCTATTTGCTCGTTTAATTGCTCTAATTCTAGTCTTTCCTCCAGTATAAGCCATGCCGCCAGTTTTGCCCCCTTGCCTACCAAGGCATCCCAGACAGTGGACATCAAACCCTGGCCATTACTGATCACGGCTATTTGGCCAGTTTGATCAATTATCGACCAAGGGGATTGTAATTGGGGTGGGGTCAAGGCCAGAAGATCGAGATGTCTAGCTAAAGCGGCATCATTAACACTTATTTTGCCATCTAGGGCCATCACTTCCCCAGCTTCGTTGATACCCAGGGGATTAATCTCGATAATATCGAGATCTTTGCTGACAAAGAGACTATACATTTTTTCGAGAATTTGACTGATAGACTCGATCAAAGACCCTCTTAAACCCATAGATACGGCTAATTGCCGACAGAGATAGGGGGAAAATCTCTCTTCAATGACCACTTTTTGCATGGTTGCCAGTAAACTGTCCACATCCATCCCCCCTTGACTCGCACCGAGTAAAACTGGTCTTTGCAGATGATAATCGAGTAAAATGGCTAAAAATATCTCCTGTTGCGGATTATACCTGGCTTCTGCTAAGATTACCTCTGGATATTCTCCGGCGATCGGTAAATGAAAGATAGCATGGGCAGCAGCGATCGCATCAATGGTATTAGCGACAAATTTTACTCCTCCTGCTTTTCCCCGTCCTCCCGCTCGTACCTGGGACTTTAGCACGACCGGATAGGGAATGTTTAATCTTTTTAGTCCCCCCGGTTCGTGGATTGGTTGGGAAGGTAAAATGGGGATGCCGACTTGAGCAAATATTTCCTTGGCCTGGTATTCGAGTAAATCCATAATTGATTAGTTGATAAAGTGGCGATTCTCTCTTTGCTCGTTTCGGTAGCTTGGGGACTATGAAGATTATTTTAGCAACAGCATCCGGTTCGCGGGTGATCAGGGAGAATATTTTTGGTTGATAGGGGTGGGGGACTGATCGTGACGGCAATCTTGATCGCAAAACTTACAGTTAATTCGATCGGGTGATTTTTTTTTGATAGGATTTAACCTATAATTCTCCCATAAATAGTTATTGTTCCCCATTAACCGTGCCAAACCAAGAACTGCGGACAAATCAAGAGTTTTGGCGTTTCAATAGACCAAATAAACTAATAACTGCCAGTTAGTCCGAAATATCGGTTATTTTTGGCTAAAATTTTCCTTATTTTCCGCATTTTCTTGCTTGGAAACAAACTTTTTTACGCTTTCGTCTCTATCTTTAATTCTCTCCCACTAGGAAACTCAAGGGTAAGATGCTATATTTTCAAAAGCAGGGTCGTCATCATCCTCTGATCCTATTCACAATGCTTTTAAGTGCTTCTTTCGTTGTGGTCTCCCTTTCCGTGACTCCTGCGATCGCACGTCAATTCGCCCCGATTAACCAGATTAAACCGATTCCTTTGGGGAATGATCGATTAATTCCTGCTGGCACAGATATCCCTGTAAAATACGAGCAAGGGGAAAAAATTCTTTTAACCAAACAAGAAACTTTTTCTTTATCTCTGACCGTCACCGATAATATCAAAAATTCCCAAGGACAGACAATTATTCCCGATGGTAGTCAGATTATCGGAGAAATTAAACCCGATGGTCAAGGTTCGCGTTTTTTATCCCAAAAAATCTTCTTAAAAACCCGTCAACCCCAAGAAAAATCTATCGATGCTATTTCGGCAGTTTTCACCCGTCTAGAAAGACTAATTAAGGGAGTTAACCCCGATAAAATTATTCAGGGTGCAGTATTAGGAAAATCTGCCGCTTCTGTCCTCGCTTCCTTTACTTCTGACCAACCAGTTAGCGAGGGATTATTACGAGGAGGAGGATTAGAAGTATTAGCAGGGTGGTTATTACGAGGAGAATCGGTGGAATTATTGTCAATTAACCCCAAGGAAGAGTTAAAACTAACCCTTCGTTCTGATTTTACTGGTCAGTAGGCTTTAAAAAATCAGGTGTGTTAGTTATTAATCTAACACACCAGCGATCAAGACTAAGCGGCGTTTTGCCGATACCATTCAATGGTTTTTTGCAAACCTTCTTTAAATTCCATTTGAGCAACAAAACCGAATTTTTCCCGAGCGCGGGTTGTATCTAAACAGCGTCGCGGTTGACCATTCGGTTTATCTATTTCCCAAACAATTTCGCCATCAAAACCCATTAAATCACAGATTAATTCCACTAAATCTTTGATAGAAATCTCATAATTTGTACCAAGATTAACCGGGTCTGATTCATTATAGAATTGACTGGCCATGACAATGCCTCGCGCTGCATCGGTGGAGTAGAGAAACTCCCGGGTTGGACTACCATCTCCCCAGACAGGAAGTTGTTTATCCCCCCGTTGTTGTGCCTCATAAACCTTGCGAATTAAAGCAGGAATTACATGGGAACTACCCGGATCAAAATTATCCTCTGGCCCGTATAAATTTACCGGTAAAAGATAAATTCCGTTGAAACCATACTGCAAACGATAGGACTCTAATTGTACCAATAAAGCCTTTTTAGCGATACCATAAGGCGCATTGGTTTCTTCGGGATATCCTGACCATAAATCGTCTTCATGGAAAGGTACTGGAGTAAATTTTGGATAGGCACAAATTGTCCCCACACAGAGAAATTTTTGCACTCCTGCTAGATAGGCAGCGTGAATTAATTGGGTTCCCATCATCAAATTATCATAGAATAATTCGGCGGGTTTTTCCCGATTGAGACCGATACCTCCCACATGGGCCGCCAAATGGATAATTAAATCTTCTTGGTCGGCTAAACGTTGACAGTTTTCCCAAACTCTTAAATCACAATCCTTTGACCGAGGAATGGTAATTTTTTCGGGATTTGCCCCCGCTGCAATTAATTGATTAACTACTTGCCGACCTAAAAATCCAGCCCCCCCGGTGACAACGATTCTTTGTTCGCTTAAATTCAGCATATTTTTACCTCTTTAATCCACAGTTGTCATCGAACGATTGCGAAGATAAGCCAAATCTTTTAATAACTGTTGGCTATCACCACCGTTATTAAGATTAATCCCCAGAGCCGCTAAATCCGCATCTACCATTAATTTTACCAGTCCCTCGAACGTCACCGACGGCTGCCAACCTAATTTCTCTCTGGCTTTTGTGGAGTCTCCTATTAATAAATCTACTTCCGCTGGACGCAAATAACGTTGATCAAACTCCACATAATCCTGCCAATTTAAATTAACGTATTGGAAAGAAATATCGAGAAACTCCCGGATAGAATAGGTTTCATTGGTCGCCACCACATAATCATCCGGTTCTTCCTGTTGTAACATTAACCACATCGCCCGCACATAATCCTTAGCGTAACCCCAATCCCGTTTAGAATCAAGATTTCCTAGATAGAGTTTTTTCTGTTGTCCGGCAATAATTCGGGCCAAGGCGCGGGTAATTTTGCGTGTGACAAAAGTTTCTCCCCGACGGGGGGATTCATGGTTAAATAAAATGCCGTTACAGGCAAATAAGTCGTAGGATTCCCGATAGTTGATTGTTTGCCAGTGACCGTAAACTTTCGCACAAGCGTAGGGACTGCGAGGATAAAATGGCGTGGTTTCTTTTTGGGGAACTTCCATGACTTTCCCAAACATTTCCGAGGAACCTGCTTGATAGAAACGCACTTCGATGCCGGTTCTTTTTTGGTAATCCCGAATTGCTTCTAGTAATCTTAAGACCCCCACCCCCACAGCATCAACGGTGTATTCTGGAGCATCAAAACTAACTCGCACGTGGGATTGGGCCCCTAAATTATACACTTCTACCGGTTGCACTTGTTCGAGGATACGCCGCAGGGTTGTCCCGTCGGTGAGGTCGCCATAATGAAGAAATAATTTAGCATCGGGCTGGTGGGGGTCAATGTAGATATGATCGATGCGATCGGTGTTAAAAGTTGAGGTACGACGGATGATACCGTGGACTTCGTAACCTTTTTCTAATAATAATTCACTCAGATAGGAACCATCTTGACCGGTGATGCCGGTAATTAGGGCGCGTTTAGCTTCAGTCATCAGTAATTTACCTAATCGGAAAGAATAAAGACCATATAAAGAGTCTGACTGCTTATAGCACACTTTAGCCCCTCAGGACAAGTTTGGCTAGGTTGACAGGGGACAAAAAGATGAATTTATTTTTTATCCGGGCTGCATAGATTCTAAATGGTTCTGACAATTTTCTCGGAATTTTCTGACTTGAAATTCCTTGACTTTGGTTAATTGATAATTATCTTTTCCCATGGCCAAGTAAAATTTCGCTTCGGTCTCATCAAGTAAATTTTGGGGTACAGCTTTCCACTGTTCTTTCGTTTGCCAATGGACAACGATAATTAATTCTTCCTCGATGGCGGGATTAATCCAAAGCTCCTTACCTAAAAAACCCGGTTGTTTTGCTAAAAACTTTGTCCAAATTTCTTGATCTTTTTGGATAAATTTTTCCCTCGCTTCGGGGTTAACTTGAAATTCTAACCACTCAATGACCATAGTAATTATCTCCTATTTTTTGGCTTTCATCAAGAATTCTTCTGTGAGTTTCATAAAAGCTTTGGAACCACTAGAAGAGGGCATGGCTGCCACCGCAGGCACGAACATATCCACAGCTTTAGCTACATTAACATCCATAGGAATCGCATTAGCAAAAATTTGATGGGCTTGAAAATCCTGTTGTACCCGGCGCATGACTTGATTATAGTAGCGACTGAGTAAACCACCACCGGAAAGAATAAAAACTATACCGAGTAAACCGGGGTTAATCGGGTCGGTTTCTTGATGACTAGCTTTCAGTTTAACTATTCTTCTTTCTAATAGCTGAATGCCGACAATTGATAAAGGTTCGGGACGGGCGGGTAGTAAATAAAAATGACTGCTACATAGACCACTACGAGTTAAAAGATTATACCCCGGAGCGCAGTCCATGATAATATAATCGTAACGGTCTTGAATGGGGTCAATGATTTTTTGAATTAGGATTCTTTCTAGGTTATTCCAAGCATGATCAAAGCCTAAGTCTTCCTGTAAAATTGCTTGATGGTGCAGGGTTTCTGAGACGACATATTCATCATATAGTTCGATGTCTCCCGGCAGTAGATCTAAGCCTTTAATTTCACAGACTGAAGGGACAATAATATCATCAATAGTTAATTTATTGTAGGGATTGGGTTTGATAATTGCTTCTAATAAATAGCTTAAAGTGCGTTTTTTGCGACGCAGTTGAGCAAATTCATGGGGGGACATTAAACTAAGAGTCGCACTGATTTGAGCATCTAAATCGAGGACAAGGACTCGTTTTTGCTGAAATTTAGCTAAACAGGTGGCAAGATTGACGGTAAGGGTAGTTTTTCCTACTCCTCCTTTCATATTAACGGTGCTGATGACAGTGGCCATTATGGGAATTCCTTTCTAGTTAACCGATGGAATATCTCGACGTAAAACCTGCCCATTGGGAGCCATAATCAGAGGAGGTAAACTGGTAATATCGATCGCTTCTTGGGTTTTCATGTCGTAGGTAGTGTAAACTGTTTCCTGTTGATGGGGATTAATATTGACAATTGTTAGGGTTTTTCTGGGTGCTTGTTCACTCTTCAATAACCGTCGCGGTCCACTGCCTAAAGCTCCTGCGTGTAATAATTGTAACTGCCCCCGTTTACCCGGATAGTAAGCGTGAGCATGGCCACTAATATAAGTATGCACCTGATGAGCCTCTAAAAACGCTCTTAATTGCTCGGCATCGGCTAAATAATCCCCCGGTCGATTTCTGCCCACGGCAATACCGTAGAGGGGTAAATGACCGATTACTAGCCGCATTCTAGCATTTTTAGCGTCGCTACTACTCAAGTTTTTTGCCGCCCAATTTAGTTGTTCCCGAGAGATTAAATGAGTGGAGGCATCCCAAACTAGATAGAATATACCATTTTGAGTGAAAGTATAATAAAAAGGAAAGCCAGTTTTATCGATAAAATTTAAACTTGTATTATGTTGGGGGTTTTGCCAATAATCTTGGGCTAGTTTTCTCTCCTTAGCATAGATAAATTTTCCTGCGGATAAAGCTCCAGAAGCGTCATGATTACCGATGGTAAAACCAAAGGGTATTTTAGCAGCTCGCAGGGGCGCGGCGATATGGTGATCAAAGGCCGACCACATAGCGTTAATTGCTGCCTCTGTCAAGCTGCTTTTTTGTCCTGCCACCATGTCGCCACCACAGAGAACCAGATCGGGTTTATGATTGATAATTAAAGGGATAGCTCGATCGATTTCGGGATCGTAAGTAGTGGAACCGTATTGACTATTAAGGTCACTAATCACGATTATCTTGACTTTTTTCGCCTTTTGTGCTTGTTTAACATCCGACTCAGGGGGATTTTTGGAAGTAACAGGCTGTAAAATCTGATGAGCGCAAGCTGCCAAGCTAAAACCGCCTAAACTGCCACTAATAAGCAAAAATTTACGGCGTTGCATAGAATATCAATCTCGTCTTTAATTGAGGTCATGTCAGTTAGTGTAGCAATTTTTGTCCCTTCGATCGCTTTTTTGTTGATTATCCCAATTAACTATCAGGAGATAACTTGACAATTCTCTTAACTTCTTTTGCGCCTTGGTTATGCCATCATCGGAGTAATTCCTCCGATGATTTGTTAGTATCTATTCAAGATAATTGTCCAAAAAATCTTTTATTTTTGCGTCAACTTCCCGTTAATACTCATCGAGCCAGTGAACGAGTTATCAAAGCTATTCAAGACAAAAAAACCGATTTAGTTATTTGTTGTGGCATGGCGGAAAGTCGTTATCGTTTAAGTTTAGAATCTCAGGCTAAGAGTAGTACAAAAAAGTTATTGACACCAATTCCCTTGCCAGATTTAATTAAAAACCTTAACTATAGTTATATCAGCGATAATGCTGGTCAGTTTGTCTGCGAAGAATTATATTTTCAAGTCTTAAAATATCATCCAAGGGCTTTATTCGTTCATGTCCCGCTTTTAACTGATAAAAATTTTGCTATTATTCAAAGGGATTTTCAGAAAATTATCACCCTTAGTCGTTAGCTCATATAATTCGAGAGTAAGTTTCAAGGGAAAAAGGAAAAAGGATATACTGGTATTTTGCCATAATTGCCCTCCTCGACTTGAGAGCGCACCTGAGTCTAATAAATCTCATTGCCACGTCGAGCAAATTCTTCTTTGCTTTACTGGGGTGATCCCACTATCATTGGCTTGACCTAGTTGCAACTTTTGCCCCTATATTTTAAACTAAACATTGGGAATCTTCACTAACATTCCTCAACGACGCGATTAGTTAATTGTCGATTGGCTAAAGCTTGATCGCCTAGGTAGGGTAGGGGACTACAAATATTGAGAAAGCTAGTTTTAATAATCGGTTCTAAAGTGATATTTTTCTGACGGGTTAATTACTATAATAAATTATGATATTCTTGATAAATACTATCAATTTCTTGCCAAATTCCCCAGAGCAAAAGTATTAATAAAATTAGATAATTACTGTATAACTTTAGGGTTGGGTTTAGACAAATTTCTCGCAATTGATAGGCAGTTATCAAAGAATTATCAAAGTCTTCGGCTAAAATATAGAGGTTAATTAACTGTTCTAAAAGACTCAGATCATTTGGTCTTAATTGTAGACAAAGTTTAATAATTTCTACTCCAAAAGCGGGACTTTGTTGTTCGTTGGTGACTCGTTATGCTATCTGAAAAGCTTGCGGGATCAAACTATCAGCTAATTCCTCTAGATAGGGTAAACTTACTTGAGCTAAATCTAAAGTTAATTCGTGGGGATATAAAAGACTTTTGAGAACTACATTTAAAAGCAATTCTCGATCGGGATTAGATCTGAGATTGTCTTGAATAGGATAATTAAGTAGTTCTTCTGGATCGAATATTTCTAAATCTAAAGCTAAGTCGAATAAAGCTAATAAATTATTAATTGACTTGGGAACAATTTCCTGTAGATGATAGCGAAAATATTCTACAGCTGCCAGATCACATTTTCTTTGTTGTCGTCGCGCTTCTGTATCTAAAACTGCTTCTAATTCTGCTTGCTATTGCTTGACTTTTTCTGGATTACCTCCTCTTAAAACATTTTGCCACATTACCTGCGCTTCTGCTTCTAAATTTTGCAGAAGATAGGCAACTCCCAAGTACCAATAGTCAGAAATATTTTCGGGATTGTTATCGATTAGTTCCTCGTAGATTGCCGCAACTTGAGGATAATCTTCGGCAATTAAAGCTTGATAAGCGTCAGGATGCCACATAAATCAGTTATCAGTTTTTTGAGATAATATTTTCAGAAAATCTTGATGTTCTTGACTGGCTAAACCTTGCTGTAAAACAGTCAAAACCTGTCCCAAGTTACCTGCTAATAAAGCATTAACATCTAACCAAAGACCGGGGAAAACCTGCGAGTAAATTATCCCTCGACTATCGGGTTCAAGTTTAATATATTCTCCAGCATTTAATCGGAACCAATCTAATTGACGTTCATAAACTCGCCAAACAAGATATTCTTGCACTTGATTACGACGATAAACTCGCCATTTATTGTGGAGATCATAGGAAGCAGTAGAAGCGGCGATTTCTACGATTAATTCCGGCGCACCTTCGATATAATCATCGTCACTAATAGTTGATTGTCCAGCAATTTTAATTCTTAGTAAAGCATCTGGTTGTACTTCATTATCTGCATCCAGACGCACTGTAGTATTATCCGCAGACATTACCCCAATTGTGGCGGCTTTATAGACCCCTAACCAAGTTAAAATATCAGAATGAGGTTCTCCATGACTCTGCACTCGTACAGGAGAAGACATATAAACTATTCCTTCAATTAATTCGGCTTTTTTTATTTCAGAAAGGTTCTGATAACGGCGCTCAAATTCCTGGCGACTTAGTTGATCCCCATTTTCTAAAGGAGGGGTTTTAGGGAGGGAATAAATAGGTTCAGAAGTGATCATTTTATTTGTCCCAAACAACAGTAAAGCTCAAAAATAATTGACTGATAAGTAGGGAGGCACAATTATTTGTAGGATGGGTTAGCGGTAGCGTAAACTATGCAGGCGTTGGGTTTCATGCTTCAACCTAACCTACGTTCTGGGAACTGTCAACTTAAAACTTACATCTGATAACTGATAACTGATGACTGATAACTGAAATTAAACCACTTTAGCGATGGCTGCTTCCAGCTTATCCATCGCCTCATCTACTTCTGTTTCCGAGACAATTAAAGGCGGTACAAAACGGAGAACTTTCGGACCTGCGGGAGCAATTAATAAACCCTCTGCCAAGGCTGCGTTAACAATAGTAGATGAAACCAACTCACTTTCTGAATTAATTTCCAGACCATTAATTAAACCCCAACCGCGCACCTCGACAAATAGATGGGGATATTGAGAAGCAATCACGCGTAAACGGCTGCGTAATTGTTCCCCTCGCTGCTGGACATTTTCGAGAAGATGATCCCGTTCAATGGTTTGTAATACTGTTAAAGCTGAGGCACAAGCGAAAGGATTACCTCCAAAGGTACTCGCATGACTACCCGGTTCAAAGACATCACAGAATTTTCTGCACATCATCGCACCGATGGGAATACCACCCGCTAAACCCTTAGCAGAAGTGAAAATATCCGGTTCCACTCCTAAATTCTCATAACCCCAGAGTTTACCAGTTCTTCCGACTCCCACCTGTACTTCATCAAAGACAAGCAAAATGTTATTTTCGTCGCAAATTTGCCGTAAACGTTGGAAATATTCGATATCTCCTGGACGAACTCCCCCTTCACCCTGCAGCGGTTCCAACATAATCGCAGCCACCCGACGATTACCCTCATCGAGATCAGCGATCGCATTTTCCACCGCTTCGATATCATTATAGGGAATATAGGCAAACCCCGGCATCAGGGGTTCAAAGTCTTTTTGGTACTTCGGTTGACCGGTTGCGGTGATGGTAGCTAAAGTGCGGCCGTGAAAACTAGCGTGAGCGGTTAAAATAACCGGCTGTTCGAGGAAATCTAGCACCGTATGGGCATATTTTCGTACTAATTTAATCGCCGCTTCGTTTGCTTCCGCACCAGAATTACAGAAAAAGACTTTATCAGCGCAGGAATGATCGACAATCCATTTAGCTAGTTCTCCTTGTTCGGGAATATAGTATAAATTCGAGACATGATGGAGTTTTTGGATTTGCTGACTAACCACTTCAATTAAAGCAGGGTGCGCGTGACCGAGGGTACAGGTGGCAATTCCCGCGACAAAATCAAGGTATTGTTTCCCGGAAGTATCCCAGAGGAGACAGCCTAACCCTTTGGCGATCGCAATGGGAAAACGACCATAAGTATTCATCACATAGCTGTTAAAACTATCTGGATCGAAGGGTTGATTCGGGTTTAAATTGGGAGTGGGATCAACTAGGGTTGGTTCTAAAAGGGTTTCTGGACTCACTGGGGAACTCCTGCGCGATTAGACATAGGGGAAATTATAATCAAATCCGTCTGAGAAGGACGGGTTATTTAGATTAAAAACTGATTTCATTGTAAGTTACTAGACAGTGTTAGGGGTGAATTTTGCTTGTCTATCAGTGAAGATAAATATCGTCGTCTGCGTCAGGAATTAATCGGGGGAATTTTTGCCCTGGTCGTGGTGTTTTTGCTGGGTACGTTTTGGTATCATCTGATCGAGGGTTGGAGTTTGCTAGATTCGGCCTATATGACGATTAGTACCCTCGCTACCGTCGGTTTTGGCGAAATTAATCCCCTAGGTGAACGGGGACGACTATTCACGATGGTTTTGATTATCATGGGAGTAGTCAGCATCGGTTATATTGTTAATCGCTTGACCGAAGCTTTAATTCAAGGCTATTTTCAAGAGGGACTCAAACAGAGACAGGAGAAACGCTTGATCGATCGACTATCGGAACATTATATCATCTGTGGTTTGGGTCGCACAGGCAGACAGGTAGCGATCGAATTTTACGCAGAAAATATTCCTTTTGTAGTTATTGATACAGACCCCCTACAGGTAAATCGGGCCAAAGAATTAAATTATATTGTTGTTCAAGGAGATGCCACCTTAGATAAATCTTTACAAATGGCAGGAATTGAACGCGCTATTTGTATTGTGGCCGCTTTAACTTCCGATGCGGAGAATTTATATACAGTTTTGTCTGCTAAAACTCTTAATCCGAAAATTCGCGCCATTGCCAGGGCCAGTACCGAGGAAGCAGTACAAAAATTACAACGGGCCGGGGCCGATGCGGTGGTATCTCCCTATATTACCGGCGGCAGAAGATTAGCAGCCGCAGCCCTACGACCGCAGGTGATGGATTTTGTCGATGGTATTTTAACTGGAACCGATCGATCGTTTTATATGGAGGAATTTTTAATCGATCCCAGGACCTGTCCCTGTGTGGGTTTAAGTCTTAGTCAAGCACATTTAAGATCTCGATCGGGGGCCTTAGTTTTGGCAATACGTCGCGCTGATGGTACGCTAATTGGGGGACCGACCGGCGATACGGAATTAATGGCCGGGGATCTGTTAATTTGTATGGGAACGGCCGAACAATTACGCAGTTTAACTCAGATTTTAATCCCTATGCGATCGGATGGTTTACGTTTACCGAAGCATTAGTTAAAGAATCGATAAAAAATCTACTGGTAGCATTGCGGGAACAGGGGAAGCGGCAAAATCTCTTAGGTTTCGCGTTATGATTATTTCTAGCTTTTCTGATTCAGCAACGGCACTGGTAACGGCATCTTCAAAATCTTTCATCTGACTTGCCAATGCTTGCCTAATTATTGCATCTGTCACCCTAGCAACTTGCAAATTCTCTAGAAGACTTATCACCAATTTTCTTGAGCTTTCCCTTCCGTTTTGTTTAGACAAAATATAATAAATATTAGTGACGGCATGGCCAGAAATATATGCTTGAGTTTTACCTGTCTTAACTGTATTTAATGCTTGTACAGATGCTTGAAAATGTGGTTCACGCTTACCCAAAACATCTAGCAATACATCACTGTCGAATAGGACTCGTTTCACCGATACTTCTCCACTAAATAATCAATATACGATTCTTTTGGGTCTTCTGGTCCTAAATCGACAACCCCCACTAAGTCTCTTGTCCAAGGATCAAGATCGCTTAAATCATCTGTTAGGGAATGAGAGGTAGTTTCTGAGGATACATTCTTAGGATTAAATCGCTCTTGAATTCTGAAAATTATTAAACTATAATAGGCTCTCAATTGGGTGACTAAAGATTTGTCAGTATCTTGGAAATATTCGGTTATAGTACGATTAGAAACCGATAGAGCATTTTTAGCTCCCTGGTAAATTTGCTCTAGTTCTGAATCGGCAAACATATCAATAAACACATCTATGGTTTCCGAGAGAAGGAGTGAACCTTCCACCACTCTGATTAAATCGGCTTTTTCTTCACCCGTCTTTCCCTCATTGATCTGAGCAAGGCTGATAAATAATTTAGCATAGGCAGTTACTCTATCGGTAAATTCATTGATAATCTCAATCAAATTTATTGCCGAACCCTCATTCTTATATTGTTCCCATACCTGAAACCATAATTCATCAATTTGACAAAATATATCGGCTCTTGCTTGATAAGTTTTAGAGTTATCTTTAACTTGCTCAAGTAAAATCTGAGTTTCTTGTAGTAAATTATCCAGTATTATCCGATCAGAATCGGTGACAATTTGATCGAGTTTATCTGTAATATCTTGCAGATTTTCTAACAAAAATTGTCCTAAATTTTCCCGTTCGACTGAAGTTTGCAGACTATTCATCATATTTACCTCTCCTAAAACGGCTCTTCTAGGTTCTGTGTGATAAGTTTAACTTACATCGGATCGATCAATCTTTGTGTCCTTTGTGTCTTTGTGGTTCGTTCCACCCCCTCGCTAGGAGGAATGTATCTTAGAATATACTTTACCCACCAAATCCAAGAGAGCCTGAATACTGACTTGGAAACTACTGGCTCCTTAATCCTCAATCTATCAGCCTTGCAGCTTACTTAGATAATTTGTACTATAGAGTTCTGGCATAATTAATTTTTGAGAGTTCAAAAATGAGTCAAAATCCCAATTCTTCCTCGCGATCACTGCAGCCGCTGCCGGTTCCCTCCATCCCGATACCTCCCTCGGAGTTAATCAAGGGAACCAAACCAGAGATAAATCAAGAAATGAGCCAAAAGGTGGCGATGCAGTCCAAAAAAGTGCCTAATATGCCACAAAATGGTCAAATATCGCCACCACGTTCTCCCCAAAGTCGCGCTTCCAATCAACCCACCTTAGAGCATTTGGTTCGGATTGCCTTTGAGCGGGGTTATTCGGACGTTCACCTGGGGGTTGGAGAACAACCCCGGATGCGGGATCGTGGCGAAATGATTATTCTCGACTATCCTGAAATTGACATCAACACTTTTTATAGTTGGTTACGCGAAATCCTCGGTGAAGAAGAAATCCTTCGCTTTAAAAAAGACCTAGAATTTGACGGTGCGACTCAGTACCAATTCGCTAGAGCGCGGATTAATATCTTTGAAAGTCTGCGCGGTCCGGGGATGGTTTTGCGTCTGATTCCCATGAAAATCCCCACTATGGAACAATTGCGCTTACCGATGGTATTCCGGGATGTGTGCGATGTACAGAAGGGATTGATTTTAATCACCGGTCCGACGGGTTCGGGGAAATCCACCACCCTAGCAGCCATGATCGATTACATCAATAAAGAACACCCCAAACATATTATCACCATCGAAGACCCGATCGAATTTGTCCATAAAAGTCGTCGCAGTTTGATCAAACAACGGGAAGTGGGAATACACACCCATGAGTTCGATAATGCCCTAAAAGCCTGTTTGCGGGAAGACCCAGATATTATTCTGGTGGGGGAGATGCGGGACAAAGTCACCGTTAATACTGCCCTGAAAGCTGCCCAAACCGGTCACTTAGTCCTGGGAACCCTGCACACCAACAGTGCTGTAAAAACCCTGGAGCGGATTTTAACTCTTTATAGTGCCGAGGAACGGGAATCGCCGCGGCTGGCGATTGCAGAATCTTTGGTTTGTATTGTCTCCCAGGGTTTATGTCGTACCACCGACGGTAAACGGACGGCTTTTCACGATATTCTCATCAATACAGAAACCGTCAAAGATTACATTCGCGGCGGCAAAAATGACGAAATTATCGAATTAATGAGGGATGGCGAATACCATGGCATGATTACCACTAATCAATCTCTGTTTAACCTCTATCAAGAGGGACGGATTAGCGATGAGGTCGCCTTGGCCATGTCCCCGGTCCCCAATGAAATGGCCATGATGCTGCGGGGTAGAATCTAGAAAAACCCTGAAGGAAATTCTTCAGGGATCAAGAGTTTAGTAGGCTAGAAAAATAGAAGCTCCTGCTTATTCTCTAGGGGAACCCCTCAAGTGATCACTTCCACGATTGTGTTGCCCGATATTTTTAAAGGCATCGCCCTGTTTACCCCCGGGGGCGATCTAATTTACTGTATCGATCCTGATAAACAAACTCATTGGCATCTGAATCTCTGCGCTGCTCTCCAGTCCGCTTTAGGGTTGTCAGAACCCCCCCATTTTTTAGTTCCTAGTTTTACTGCTACCATCGATCGCTGGCGAGATCCCTACAGTCACCGTATTCACACTAGAGCCGAAGTCTATCCCCTTGTCCGTCGCTATCAGCCTTTATTAAATGCTATTTTCGCCACGGACGATCGAGCTTGGTTTACTGTACCCTGGCAGGAACAATCCTCTAATCCCACTATCTTAGAAACCTATCGTCAGCAGTTTCCCCAACTTTGGCAATCCCACGATCTGATTCTCCGTTATCAGGAGCACCACCCAACCACTTCAGGGATTAATGCTGACTCTGACTATAGTAATCCTAGTCCCAAGGGTTATGTTTTGCGGTTATTTGTCTCCGGTAATAATGCCAATACTAAACACACCCTAGAATCGATCCATCAGCTTCTAGAACGAGAATTACACCATCCCTATACCCTGAAAGTGATCGATATCTCTAAACATCCAGAACAAGCAGAATCTAATCATGTCTCTGCTATTCCCACTTTAGTCCGGGTTTGGCCGCAACCGGTGAAACGCATCATCGGCGAATTTGAGGATTTACCGCGAGTATTACAGATTATCGCCACCTCTTAGGGGTTAAAGACTTCTGACTCAATCCCCCGCCACCATTCGCCCAATTTCATTAAGTCTTGCTGAATATCATCCAATTCTTGGATATATTCCTGTTGGGAAAGACTGGCACGACGTTCTTGCAGTTTTTTGAGACGCAATTGCACCAACAGCCAAGGCTTGGAAATACCGTTAGTTTCTTCAATGCAGCGAGCGATATCTTGACTATCCATAGTTTTCTACTATTATTATCCCATATTTTGTCAAATTAATCCAAGAATCCTTTTTTTAGTTGCAGAAGATTATGTTTGATTTTAGCCACTATTACCCCTACACCGAATTAGTTTCTTTCCTGAAAAGCCTAGCATCATCCTATCCTAATTTAATTAGCCTCACCTCGATCGGTAAAAGCTACGAAAATCGAGATATCTGGTTAACTACCCTAACAAATCAAGCCACAGGCCCCTATTTAGAAAAACCTGCCTATTGGATTGATGCTAACACCCACGCGGGGGAAGTAACAGGCTCTGCCGTCGCTCTCTACACTATCGCTCATCTTTTGCGCCAATACGGTCATAATTCCCAAATTACCAGACTTCTTGACCATTACACTGTCTATATTTTGCCGCGATTAGCCGTGGATGGAGCGGAAAAATATCTCACTACTCCCTATCTGTTACGATCGAGTATTCGCCCCTATCCCCACACGGATGAGAAACCGGGGCTATATCCTGAAGATATTAACGGCGATGGTTTAATCTTACAAATGCGCCAAAAAGATACCTGTGGCGCTTGGAAAATTTCTGACCAAGATCCTCGCATTATGGAGCGTCGCGAACCGGAGGAATTTGAGGGAACTTTTTACACTTTGCTCACCGAAGGTTTAATCCGCGATTACGATGGCTATAATTTTACCACTGCCCCCACCCTAGAAGGCCTGGATTTTAACCGCAATTATCCTGTTTATTGGGTTCCTGAAGGGGAACAACAGGGGGCCGGAGATTTTCCTTTTTCGGAGCCAGAAACCCGTGCAGAAGCCAAATTTTGGGCAAATAACACCAATATTAATGGCTTCGTTACCTATCATACCTATTCCGCAGTCATGTTGCGTCCCTATAGCACCCATCCCGATGAATATTTCCCCGTGGAAGACTTAGAAATGTATAAATATATTGCTGATAAGGGAAAAGCAATGACTGGTTATGAATGCGTTTCTGTCTATCACGATTTTCGTTATCATCCCAAAGAAGTGACTAACGGTGCCATGGATGATTACGGTTACGACCATTTTGGTTGGTATGGTTTTACGGTGGAGTTATGGGATGCACCCACCCAAGCAGCAGTAAAAAAAGATGATTATATTCAATGGTTTCGCTGGCATCCTTTGGAAGATGAATTGAAGTTACAGCGTTGGAATGATGAGAATTTGGCGGGAAAGGGTTTTATTAATTGGCAAAGTTTTGATCATCCCCAATTGGGAGAGGTGGAAATTGGCGGTTGGGACTTTAAAAATGTCTGGCAAAATGCCCCAGAAAAGTATTTACCAGATTTATGTGAAAAACAATGTCAGTTTACTATTGCCCATGCTTTAATGTCACCTCTTTTAGCTATCTCTCGTCTTGATCTGAAGTCGGAGGGAAATGGTATTTATCATCTGGTTTTACAGTTAGAAAATCAGGGATTTTTACCCACTTATACCAGTAAAAAAGCACTGGAAAGAAAGATCGTTCGTCCCATTCAAGTCAAGTTAAATTTGGCCGATGAGGTGAGTTTAATAGTGGGAAAATTAGAGCAGGAAATCGGTCACTTAGAAGGGCGATCAAATAAAGTATATAGTAGCCTCGCTCACGGTTTAGATTATCGCTGTACGGTGGAATGGGTAATTAAGGGAGTTTCTGGTCAAGAAATCGAGATTATCGCTATAGCTGAAAGAGCCGGGACAGTCAGACAAAAAGTGATTTTATAGAGCTATTTGGTTCGATAAAATTGTTAAATAAGTCTCGTGGGATTCCGTGGGTAAAACTCGCAATTTTTGGCTAAGAAGATCTGGTTCTAATCCCAAAGCTTCTAAAGGAATTACTCCTAATAAATTGTTTTGACCTCCGGGTAATTCCAAACATTCAAAAGTCCCTTCCCGTCCCGCGATAATCAAGGTGGCATCGCGAAAAATTCTCGCTTTTCCTATGCCTTTAGCCGTAGCCACATCTACTTCTTTTAAAAGCTGTAAACCCAAGCGGGAGATTACTTCTGGCACCAGACAAAGAGTGGTTGCTCCCGTATCCACCAAGACATTTTCTAGGGTAAGAGAGCGAATTTGATCGGGAGAGATTACAGCCGCTGCTGCTAAAATTTGATCGGCGCGATTGATAACTGTAATGCTGGTGTAGATTTTGCCCATATCTTCTGTAATAATTACTGGATCAACCATAATACTACCCTCAATTCTACCCCTAAATTATACCAGAATAACTGCCAAAAAAACTGTCTAGTAATTTTAATTATTAATCCAGCCATCCGGCACAATTGCACCGCAGAAGTTAACTCCCATCAGATTAGCACTCATTAACTCGGCACCAGTTAGATTGGCATTACTTAAATCAGCACTGGTGAGATTTGCTCTAGCAAAGAAAACATCGATTAAATCCGCTTCCCTAAGATTAACTCCTGAAAGATTAGCCTTTCTTAAGTCAGCATGATTCATTCTTGCCGCTTGAAAATTAGCTTGACTAAGATTAGCTCGATACGATCATTTTCTCAACATTTTTTATAGGCAGAACTTCAGGACGATTTAGGGTTTTAACTAATTTATAAACAGAAAAAGTTAATTGTTCCTTACTGGTTTTAATTTGCAGCAACTCCTCCAACAAGTCTTTCATCGCCACACCGTCTAATACTAAATCCGTTGAGGATAGGTAACATATCAGGATAGGCAAAAGGCAAAAGGCAAGAGGCAAAAGGGGGGATAGATAATCAGTTTTTAATAACTGGATTTAGTCTAAAATATTAGGGTAATGATTCGGTAGTAGTGGCGTAGCTCTCTTGCTTACTTGGTATGAATTGTGTAAAATATTTATGAATAAAAATAATTGGAACCCGATCAGTCTTTAAACCTCTAGCTTGATCATGACTTTTCTGATAAATATCTTTTTCTGGCTTCTGTCTGGCTTACTCAAATATCAGTCTAGCACCGAACAAAATCCTCCCCCTAGTTCACCTCTATTCCCCTGTCCTAATTGTGGTTCTCACCATACTATCAAGAATGGTTCTATTCATAATGGAAAACCCAAACGTCAATGTAAAGAATGTGGTCGTCAGTTTGTGATCAATCCCACTAATAAAACCGTCTCTGACGAAACCAAACAATTAATTGATAAACTCTTGCTCGAAGGAATTTCCTTACGAGTAATTGCTAGAGTAACAGGAGCAAGTTGGTCATGGTTACAAAATTACGTCAACAATAAATTGGCATCTGTCCCTCGTCAAATAAAGGTTTCGGACAAACTAAAAGGTAAATTGGTTATAGAATGTGATGAGATGTGGTCTTTTGTTTTTTCTAAGACGATAAAGGTTTATATTTGGCGGTTAATTGATAGAAATACAAGGGAAATTATTGGCTGCTATGCGCGGAGATAGGAGTCGTCAATCAGCCAAAAAACTTTGGGGCCAGTTTACCAGGCGTTTACCGACAATGTGGGGTTGCTTACACAGACTTTTGGGAGTCCTATAAGACAGGAATTCCTAGTAAACGTCATCAGGCAGTAGGTAAAGAAACTGGTCAAACTAATCCTATTGAAAGATTAAATAATACCTTTTGACAAAGGATTTCTCGGCTGGTGAGAGAGAGTCTATCTTTCTCTAAAAAAATGGAGAATCACGTTGGGGAACCCTTTGGTATTTTATCCATGACTACAATGCACAGCAAAGCAAAGGATTAAGCCGCCATCACTACTACCGAATCACCACCGGGTTTGAGAGGGTCACAAGCATTGTAGAATCGATCGTAATCTAGCTCTCTGTTTCCGCCCCAGTTCTCGCTCTGATTTTGATTCATAAATAACGGTTCTACAAAAATAGATTATCCATATCATAGATCGACGCAACTTGATAGGGAACAAATATTTTTATTCTTGACGGAAATTTTATCCCCTAATTGCTAAAACGACTTTTTCTATGGCTCTTCGTTACTTGTTATGGTTCGATAGGGGGGCATAAATCAACAAAATCTTTATCTGGTAAGGGATTTAATTGATTAGTTCGTTTTAGATAAAAAACAATTGATAAAAATCGCCCAATGTCTTTCTCTATAAGGGTTCCATCCCTTATAACTCCCGTCTATTGCATAAGACAAACCGAAGAACCTTTTCTATTGCTTCTTTCATGACCTTCTCAAACAATCTTAACATTAGTTCTCTTGACAAACGCCTCATCATAGGATTGTTTTAATTTCACAGAACTACACAGCAGTGGAATTATTTCCCACCGATTATTTAAAGACTTTAAGGACTAAATCAGATAAATTGGGCTATTATCAAGCCCAGATGCCAGATAAATCAGTTTTAACTGCTTTATTTAGTTTTTTCTTCTTCAATCTCCCGCTGCATTTGGGCGATTTCTTCGGGAGTCATCGCTTCCAGACGTTTTTTAAAGACGGCATCTTCGTAATCCTTGCGCTGTTGGCCGTAGGTCATATTATCGGTGGCGACTCGAAACAGATAGGTAAAAATCCAACCGATGACACCACCCACCAACACCGCTTGACTCCAAATTCCCGCCGAAGCACTATCTAAACCGGTTTTTTGCAGGACAATGTAGAGGATGCCGCCCATAGCAAACATCCCTATACCGATCCCGATGACATCAATGCGTCTCATGGGTTTTTTTGGGTTGATAACTTAAGCTTTGAGGGTACGACGTTGGGGACGGAAGTTAAGGAAAGGACTTAACAACAGCATCCCGGGAAAGAAAAAGCTCATCAGAAAGTACATAAACCCTCTTTCCCAAGAAGATGCCACATACCAGCGCGTATTGAGGTAGTAGTAGATAACGGCGGGAATGACGAGCAAATATAAGACACTGAGAGATAGGTAGATCAGGGCGATGATAATGGTTTCTTGCGTCAGAATTGATTGCATAAGGATTGATTTTTATCAATGGCTGTCGGTGAACTGCAATTCACCTGCTGATTATTTTACCCTGTCTTTCCCCCTTTGCGGCGATCGAATTGGCGGGCTAAAATAATTTACTGAAAATACTCTTGCCAATTAAATTATTTGTGATATGATAAAAAATTGTCGGTTAAATAACGGGGGCGTGGCGGAATGGTAGACGCTACGGACTTAAAATCCGTTGAGCCTTATAAGCTCGTGAGAGTTCGAGTCTCTCCGCCCCCATCGATCGAAGTCTATATTTAAACTGAGTATTGGGTATTTTAGTACAAATGCCCTGTCACCTAGGAAAAACTTTTTCAGCCAGCCCTATCTAAAATATCCAATAATTCTAGGGGATGGTGAATGAGATGATCGGGGTTAAATTGGGTGAGAATTTGAGGGGAATTAAAGCCCCAAGCGACTGCCACCACTTGCACTCGACTTTTTTGGGCAGCAGTAATATCTCTGGTTTCATCGCCGACATAAATCATTTCATCGGGACAGAATTTATTTTGTCGGATCAGGCGATCGATAATTTTGTGTTTGCCGAATAAAGGCGTTCCCGAACAGATAAAATCAAATAAATTTAAGAGTTGATTATTACCTAAAAATATGGTGACATTTTCTTTGGTATTAGAAGTGATTATTCCTAATCTATAGCCTCTTTCTTTAAGAGTTGCGAGGCAGAGATGCCAGCCATGGAAGGGTTTCAGGCAGTCAATTTGTTTATTTAATTCCCGTTTAACTCGATAGAGTAAAAAAGGGATTTTAACGGGAGAAACTTGGGATTGTTTAATAATTTCTTGGGAACTAAGGTTTTTTAGTCTGGCCAAATCTTCCTCATTGACGGGTTGATAACCAAAATTTTTAGCCAAACGATTGACAATCTCCACGAAAGTATCGTGGGTATCGGCGATAGTACCATCAAAATCGAACACGACCACTTTAATTGTCATCTTGTGCGGGGTGAGGGGAATGAGCTAAATTAGCTTGGGCATTACGTCGCCACTGCTGGGGTTTAATTCGACGTAGGGCTGACGAGATAAAACGACGATCCCACTCCTCTATAGTTAGATTAGCTAATTCCTCCAACTTTGGCGAGAGGTTTTCCAGACGAGGTTGAAAATCCTCCACGTCGGTAACTTGGGCAAAACGTTGATTCCAAGGACAGACATCTTGACATATATCGCAGCCAGCTACCCAACCCTGTAAATTCTTGGCAATTTTTGTAGGCAAAGTTACAGCACGATTTTCGATGGTATGGTATGCAATACAGCGATTAGCATCCACCACAGAGGGACTAACTATTGCTTGGGTGGGACAGGCGCTTAAACAACGGCTACAGGTGCCACAATGGGCGCTATGGGGTTGATCGGGTTCTAAAGGTAAATTAGTTAATATTTCCCCTAAAAAGACCCAACTGCCGTAATTACGGGTAATTAAGTTACCATTCTTGGCAATCCAGCCGATTCCTGCTCTTTGCGCCCAAACCTTATCCTGTACTGGCCCAGTGTCCACATAGTAACGGGTTTGAATTTGCTCCCCCTGACTTTCTAACCATTGACTGAGGGCTTTTAATTTTTTACTTAATACTTTGTGATAATCCCTTCCCCAAGCATAACGGGAAATTTTGCCGTGGTTTTGTTCTTGACTGTGTTGCTGGGGGGTGTAGTAGTTAAGGGCGAGACAAATTAGCGATCGCACTTCTGGCCAAAGAGTTTTGATATCCTGTCGTTTCGGGTTAGTCATCCAATCCATATCAGCGTGATAACCCCGCTCTAACCAGCTTTTTAGATGGGATACCGCCAAGTCTTGACTATCCACAGAAGCAATACCGACCCCATGGAAGCCCAACTCTAGCGCTTTTTCTTTGATCTGTGTTTCTGTCACCATAGAAATATCTTAAGTCAAGTATTTGTAACAATTATTTACAATGATCAATTTATTGAGCCAAATCCCAGGCTCAACAGTTAGAAACCATGATCAACGAAGAAACTGTGGTTCCCGTTCCCGCTATATCGTCCTCATACTAAATCCAGTTATTAAAAACTGATTATTTATTCTCGGTTTTGCATGAGTGCATGAGTAGAAAACGGGTTTCTCCGAGAAACCCGTTTTCCGTGCGTTACTCAACGGATTTAGTATAACTATTGACTTGCTCAATTAACACCCGTCCCTAAAATGACTCGTACTTTGCTAGTACAATTATAGTAAAATAAGAAAGATTAAAACAAATAACCATGTCTCAACCGATTACCATCGAAGATATCTATAAACTTTTTGAGAAAACTAACGAAAAGTTTGAACAATCACGCCAAGAATACGATCGCCGGGCCGCCGAAGCCAAGGCCGAAGCCGATCGCCGGGCCGCTGAATATGATCGCCGGGCCGCTGAAGCCAAGGCTGAAGCCGATCGCCGTTTGGCCGAGCTAGAGAAAACAGTGGCTAATACCAGTCGTGCGGTGGATAGTTTAACCACTCGCTGGGGAAGATTTGTCGAGGAATTAGTCGAACCTGCTGTTATTAGCCTATTTCGTGCCAAAGGTATCGATGTTAAAGAAACCTACAGTCGTGCCAGGGTAAAACGGCAAGGAATAGCCATGGAGATTGACATTTTAGCCGTCGATGAAACCGAGGTAGTTTTAGTAGAATGTAAGTCTCGTTTATCGAAAGATGATGTCAACGATTTTTTAGAAAAATTAAGTCGATTTAAACAAGCATTTCCCCATTATAAAAACTATCAGGCTTATGGTGCAGTGGCGGGAATAGAAATAGATGAAGGAGTAGATCGTTATGCCTATAAACAAGGTTTATTTGTGATTAAACCATCGGGAGAAACGGTAGAAATTATTAATGATTCTGGTTTCGAGCCTAAATTATGGTAGGAGAAAGATGATACCCCCATCCGGCAAAGTATTGGCGGGAGGTCTAATTTTTCCAACCTAGGACTAGACTAACCTATGGATAGGATGCAGAATTGGTATTCATAGTCTTGCTTCAGTAACACCTTGCATAATTAATTTTTGAGGATTCAAAAACCGCAAAAATAAGGATCAAATCGCGTAAAATCTGTGAGTAGAGCATTTTAAATTTTCCTGACTACTGACGACCGGCTCCTAACCCTAACAACAATTTTTGATTTTTACCAGAGGTCTAGTAACGTCTTGTCCTAAAATTGCCAATAGCCAGTTTCAATGCACAAGAGTCTGATGGCTAAAAACTGGCTCCAGTTTTTGACCGGGATAGCAGCGCTTGATCGCAGTGGATCGTAAAATGGGATAATGCTAACTTTGAGAGTCAAAGAGACTATGAGTGAATTCGACTACGATTTAATTATTATCGGTGCTGGAGTTGGTGGCCACGGGGCAGCCCTACACGCAGTCAAATGTGGGCTAAAAACGGCTATTATCGAAGCCAAAGATATGGGAGGAACCTGTGTCAATCGAGGTTGTATTCCCTCTAAAGCTTTACTGGCAGCCTCGGGACGAGTGCGCGAATTGGCCGATAGTGACCATCTGAAAAGTCTAGGTATTGCCATCGGTGCCGTTAATTTTGACCGTCCAACAATTGCCGATCATGCTAACAACCTTGTCAGTAAAATTAGAGGCGATCTCAGTAATAGTCTTAAACGTCTCAAGGTTGATACTATCCACGGTTGGGGAAAAATCGCCGGCCCGCAAAAAGTTAGCGTCATCGGGGATAGTGGCGAAAAAATCTACACCGCTAAGGATATTATGCTCTGTCCGGGGTCGGTTCCCTTTGTCCCACCAGGGATCGAGATCGATCATAAAACGGTTTTTACCAGTGATGAGGCCGTTAGATTAGAAACTTTACCCAAGTGGATTGCAATTATCGGTAGTGGTTATATCGGTCTGGAATTTTCGGATATATACACCGCTTTGGGTTGTGAAGTGACGATGATCGAAGCTTTAGATAGTCTCATGCCTGGATTTGACCCAGAAATCTCGAAAATCGCTGAAAGAGTTCTGATTAAACCTAGAGACATCGAGACTTATGTGGGAGTTTTGGCAAAAAGTATTAAACCGGGGAATCCTGTGGCCATTGAACTGGTGGACGCAAAAAGCAAAGAAGCGATCGAAATTTTAGAAGTAGATGCTTGTTTAGTCGCTACAGGAAGAATCCCGGCGACAAAGAATCTCGGATTGGAATTTGTCGGGGTAGAACTGGATAAACGCGGTTTTATTGCCGTTAATGACAAAATGCAGGTAATTCAGGATGGTGAACCGATTCCCCATCTCTGGGCCGTGGGCGATGCTACGGGTAAAATGATGTTAGCTCACGCTGCTTCGGGTCAAGGGGTAATAGCCATTGAAAATATCTGTAATCGCCCAAAAACCATCGATTATCGCAGTATTCCCGCTGCTGCTTTTACCCACCCCGAAATTAGTTATGTGGGTTTAACGGAACCGCAAGCAGAAGTTTTGGCACAGCAAGAAGGGTATAAGGTGGCTTCTGTCAAGACCTATTTTAAGGGAAATTCTAAAGCTTTAGCGGAAGGAGAAACGGAAGGAATCGCTAAAGTCGTTTATCGTCAGGATACGGGGGAATTACTCGGTGTTCATATTATCGGTATCCACGCATCGGATTTAATTCAAGAAGCGGCCAATGCGATCGCTGAACGTAAATCTGTCCATGAACTCGCTTTCCGCATCCACACCCATCCAACTCTCTCAGAAGTCCTCGACGAAGCTTATAAACGCGCTGAAGTGGCAGCATAGAGTCAGTTATCAGTTATCAGTTATCAGTTATCAGTTATCACCGTTAAGTTTCCGACTCCTGAATTCTGACTCCTTTCCCTTTTTTTACTTTTTACTTTCAAGATTATGTTTGGATTAGGTTGGCCAGAAATAGTAATTATTGCTGTCGTTGTTCTCCTGATATTTGGACCGAAAAAAATACCCGAATTTGGGGCAGCTTTGGGGAAAACTTTACGGGGATTTAAGGAAGAAATCAATCAAGATGAGCAAGAAATTGAAGACAGTGACGAGAAAATGAGATAGATTTCGGCTCTCAGGGCGAATGCAATTCGCCCCTACAATAATATTATTGCGCCAATGGTAGGGGCGCACCGCGTGCGCCCAAAAATTGAGATGCCCCCCCTAATTTGTTAAGCTAAAGGTTTTGATGTACTTAGTTTCTAACCTTCTTTTTAGGTAGGAGAATTGCCAGATTCTTTCTTGGAGCCTCTTGCCCTCAGAAGCTGTTTACTGTTTACTGTTGACTGTTCACTGTTCACTGAATATCTGCTTCTCCCCCGACGACCACATCGCGGATACGGAGACTGGGGCCGCCGCAGCCGACGGGTAAACCACTTTGACCCCCTTTTCCGCAGCCTCCCGACTCGTCCCAGTAGAAATCATCCCCAATTGCCTCAATATTGCCTAGGGTTTTAAAGACATTACCGGAGAGAGTCACATCTTTAACGGGTTCAGCAATTTCTCCGTCGCGAATCATCCAAGCTTCCCCGGCGCTAAAAGTGAACATTTCGCCGTTAGTCATGCCTCCCTGCCAATTTTGGGCATAAACTCCCGTTTTTATCCCCGAAAATAACTCTTTAACCGCAGTGGTTCCCCGTTCAATCCAAGTGTTGGTCATGCGGACAATGGGCGGATAATGATAATTGAGACAACGGGCGTTACCGGTCGGTTTTTCGCCTAATTTGCCCGCCGTTTCCCGCGAATGCAGTCTTCCCACCAAAACCCCATCTTTAATTAACTGAGTCGTCGTCGCTGGTGTTCCCTCATCGTCATAAAAATAACTGCCCCGATGACCTTCTGGATAGGCCCCGTCAAAGATTTGCAGGTTATCTGGTCCAAAACGTTTGCCCATACTCATCACCTCCAAAAGGTCGGGATTTTCGTATAACATATCTGCCTCGGAAAGGTGGCCAAAAGCCTCATGGACGAACAGACCGGTTAAAATGGGATCGATGACGACGGTGTAGGTATCGCCCTTGACAGGGGGCAAAACTAGGGCTTGTAGGGCCCGTTTAGCCGACCCCTGCACCTGTTCCTCTAAATTGACCAGATCCTCGAAAGCTTTTCGGGATCCTGTGGTTTCCCGTCCCGTTTGTACGCTGTCCCCATCCCTAGCGGTGGCCGAAAAACGCATTTCTACGTCTGACCATTTTTGTTCGATTAAAGTCCCGTCAGAAGTACCTAAAAGAATATGTTGACTGCTATCGCTGTAACGGACGGAAGTGGTGGCAATACTGGCATGGTGTTGACGCAATAGGTTATTATAGCGATCGCAGAGGGCTTTTTTATCGGCTAATGGCACTAAACGCGGGTCTGTTCCCGTTAAAGGCAATTCACAGGAGATAATTACAGGTTCTACCGGAGCAATCAGGGTTTCTTCTTCCCCAATTAAACGGGCAGCAGCGATCGCATCTTCTAATCGTTCCTGTAAACTGGATAATTGATTAAAGCTGGCAAATCCCCAACCTCCTTTATAACAAGCGCGTACCTGACCACCGATAGCAATACCTTCGCTGAGGGTTTCCACTCGTTCGGAACGCAGTAGAATATTCGTCCCTCGCGCTTCTTCCAGACGAATTGTCAGGAAATCGACGCGGTTTTTATAACGGTTAATCAGTTCACTAATTAGGTTTTTATAGTCGTTTAGAGTATCGGTCATAGGAATTAGGAAGTGGGGTGTGGGGTGTGGGGTG
>NZ_JADEVX010000273.1:0-4085 GCF_015207925.1 Microcystis sp. LEGE 00066
ATGATATCAGCCAGACTTGGAAACTATCTCATCAAATTAGTCCCCCCATAGAACCTCCTTGAGCCATCTTGCACACTTTTCTCTTTTTGTCAAATTTTATGTTAAGAAAGATGTGACTAATGGATAGATTAAGGAGGGATTAAAGGGGGGACTAAGGGGGGATCGGCACCCCCCTTATCAAGCTGTCCTTTAGTCACATCTTTCTTAACATTTCAAACCCTTGTAGCACAAGGCTTTCAAGACTCGGTTAACAATTTGTAATATTCCTTGTTGACACCCTTACTGACAAAGAAAAAACTGAAATCAAGTCAGGATAAGGGTTGGAGTGCTTACTGCAAAAATTGTTAAGAAAGATCCCTATAAGGGATAGCTTATCAAGGGGGGCAGGGGGGATCGAACCTAAAATCCATTTTTAATTTAATTATAACCAGCTACTTAACACCAGCAAGAAATATTAACCAATCCTCTAGATATGGACAAACAGAATACTATCTAAATTGAGCGAGCCAATAATGCTATGATCAAAAATTAATTATCTTGAGATGGTAATTTGTGTGATGTTACCTTTTTTACTACCCATTGCCCAAACTCCCCCTAGTGTAGAAATAATTCGACCGGCGCAGGTGCGTCCTTTGCCGAATCAACTAGATCAAGTTCCCGTTTTTAACAGCAATAGTCCCGAATTATTGCTAGGAGAAGGGATTTTACTTTCGACTTTTCCCCCCCAAGAGAAAAGTTTCCCCTCGGCCCATTTAAATTATGCTTTTCAGGGACGCTTTGATATTTTTGCCCACCATGTAGCGAGGGGGAATTTTCCCGATAATTTACGCACCCTTTATCTGGGTATATTACTCCACAATCCCAGTCCTAATCCCGTGACCGTTAAAATTCTGCAAGGGGCCAGTTATTTGAGTCAACCCGAGGCAGCTTTTATCGATTTACCCGCACAAGTGGAAAATAATCAGGGGACGGTTTTTGCTGGGCCGGGAAGTCGGGTAATGGGGGATATTTTAATGGGGCAGCGTCAGGATGTTTTTCCCGATAGGATTATTATTCCCCCTGGGGAGAGTTTTATGGTCTTAAATGCGGCGATTCCCGTGCGCGATTTGACTCCCCCTTTAAACGGTAGGTCCACTTATCTCCGTCTGGAAAGTGACGGTCTTCTCTACGCTGCTAGTTTAGCTCTTTATGCACTCCTAGACGAAAATGGGCAGGAAAGACCCCCAAATCTGACAGAGTGGCAAAATTTGCTAGAAAAAGGCGATTTATCGACTCCGCGAGATCGAGCGCCCACTCCTCCCCATAGTCAAGGACAGATAATTTATGGACGGGTAGCGGGGGTGTCCCAAGGTTCAGCCTGGCCGGCCCGATTGGTCGATCGAGCTTCTTTATGGTTAAATATTCCTGATTCTGGTCAATCTATAGCCTATGGGATTAGCACCCTACCAGGAGGCAAACTGGGAACGGAACAAAATCAAAGTGCTAGTATGTTAGTTCGCTATCCCGATACGGCCTATCAAGCTCATGGTAATTACGGTGTGGAATATCGGTTAAGTTTACCTCTATTTAATCGAAGTAATGAGGCGAAAACGGTGACTATTGCGCTAGAAACACCGATTAAAGAGAATATTATCGGTCAGGGTTTGCGTTTTCTCGATCCGGCTGCCCCACAAGTGTTTTTTCGGGGAACAGTAGCCGTCAATTATAGCGATGACCAGGGACAGGCACAAAGCAGATTTTTCCATCTCGTCCAAAGACGCGGACAAGAGGGGCAATCTTTAGTGACTCTGACTATTCCTCCGGGGGATTGGAGTATAGTACAGGTAAATTTTTTATATCCACCAGATGCTACTCCTCCGCAGGTTTTAACGATTAAGACCGAGTAGAACAAATTTAAAATTGGCCGTTAACAATGGCAATATTCCATTGACCGTCTTGGTTGGTTTCAAAGGCAATTTGGCGACCATCACCGCTAATGGTGGGATTGCGGACGCTTCCCCGCAGGTTAGCGGTTAATAGGGTTGCACGGGACTGGGAACGATCATAAACCATGACATCACTTTTACCGCGTTCGCTGGAGATATAGGCAATTAAACGGCCGTCAGCATTCAGAGATGGCTGATCTTGGCTAGAATCGCCACGATTTAGGTTAGGAAGATTAACTAAGCGCTTTTCTTGCAGATCGAATAGATATATACTACGACGACCGGAGCGATCGGAAGCGAAGGCTAAATAGCGACCATCAGCACTATAACTGGGGAATTGATCGGGAGCAAAACTATTTAAACCACCGGCGGGAACTTGAGGAGTGATCAAAAGAGGTGAATTACAGGCACTTATCCCCGATAACAGCCCAAAAGAGGCCAAAAACCGCCCCAGCCAGACAAAAAAAAATTTTTCTTTCATCTTGACTTTTGACCCCAAATGTGCTAGTAACTTTCTTCCTTGCCGACGGTTTTGAGGGTAAGTAGTTGATTGCCTTGACTGAGACTATCGGCGATCGCTTCTCGAATCGGTAGGTCAATACTGGTTTCAGCGAGGATTTCTTGGGCTTTTTGCCGCAAATCTGCCCCGGTATCGGCATCTACTTGGTCTAGATCGAGTAATTCCTGCGATAGCTGTTCGATCGAATTCGGGTTAGTCATAGCTCAGGCTCCCAACAAGCTTAATTACACTTTTATTGTATTGTAAAGAATAAGGCTTCTGTTTGTTTTTGATTTTTCTCAGCGATTAAGGGATTTTGACAAGCAATTAACTTTTCTGATGGATAATCTTCACTCTCAAATTCCACTAAGTTCACTCGATCTAATAATACTAATTGAATCACTATACACGGCCGCCATTTTAGCCTAAACTTCCCCCATTTGTCTATTTAAGGAATATTACAATAAACACGGGGTATATAAAGAAAAGTTAATGGGTTTATCCATTGATGGATAAGGGTTTTCGGCTATTGTAGTAGATATGTATGGGGGGAAGTTCAGCAATACTACCCAATCAGCACCCTCAAGTCTGGCGGTTTAGTGGAAGAGCAGTTTATTGTCCGCATGGCAAGAGGAAAGGCTAGAATTAGAGAAGATTTTAGACTTTAATAGCAATTACATTTTCTAAGTAGTACGGCTATGAGCATCAGCGATCCCACTAGCCAAAAAGCCTCGTTAACTCAGCTAAATCGCGCTCTCCGGCACTTTACCGACCGACACGAGTTAACCTTGCGATTTGCAGAATATCTCAACGATGACGAGCTTGACCCCCATAAAATCCTATTCTTCTATGGGGATGGTGGCAATGGCAAGTCGCTGCTGCTGAAATTCTTATTGGAAAATTGTTGCAAGCGCTTTCCTTTAGAAACTTGGACAGAACTTAAAACCAAAACCCATCCTGAAATTGTTGAGTTTATTAAGACAATTACTGACTGGGAAAGTGACTTTCAATTTGTGCCAGCCACACTGTTGGATTTTGAATCCCCAGCCAGGTCATCGCGACCAGAACAACCTCAAGACAATTTCGACGGGCTACTGATTTTGCATAATCAGTTAATAACCAATGCTGTTCGCTTGGGATATAAACTCTCTTTTCCGCTCTATGAATTTTCTTGCATCTGGCATTTAAAACAGACAGGAAAACTCACGAATGAAACTGATATAACTAAGTGGTTTCCTTCACAAGAGTTATTTGTAGTTGGTGGGATTATGGCTCTTCGGGAATTGTTATGCAAATAATTAACTTAAAATAAAATTCGATGAGAGTACCTACGCCTAAAAGTAGCTGAAATCTATACAGGGAGACACTTACGGCACAAACAAGTTAATATCAAAAGATAGACAATCGAGTTAAGATTTGATATAATAGCCAAAAACCAGAGTATTTTACTTATGATACTTGACAAATTTTTGAACCTAAAAGGAACGTCTATTCAAGGCTATCTACACCTAGAAAATATCGGTATAGTTTGCCAAATCGAATCGAAAAATCAAAAAGCAATCTGTCCTCGTTGTGGGTTAGAGAGCGATAAACTCCACCAAAATCATCGACATTTAGTCAAAGATTTACCAATCTCAGGTCAACCAGTGTACCTACAGGTT
>NZ_JADEVX010000274.1:0-4082 GCF_015207925.1 Microcystis sp. LEGE 00066
TTATTAAGGGGTGCTGATCCCCCCTGCCCCCCTTATTAAGGGGGGTGCCGGTAGGCGGGGGGATCCCTGCCCTCAGGAAAACCTTTTTCAGCAAACCCTAGATAGAATGAAAGCTATCCTCATGACTGCCGTGGATGTCCTGCAGCTTCAGCAAGTCCCCACCCCGAAAATTAGTCAACCGCATCAGGTTTTAGTAGCATTAAAAGCGGCTGGTGTCAACCCTATTGATACAAAAATTCGTAAACGCGGCACTTTTTACCCCGAGCAAATGCCAGCCATTTTGGGCTGTGACGGGGCGGGAATTGTCGAGGCCGTTGGGGCGACGGTGCAGGATTTTCGCCCCGGGGATGAAGTGTACTTTTGTAGCGGCGGACTGGGCAAGGCCGGCACGGGAAATTATGCCGAATATGCCCTAATCGAGGCGGATTATCTGGCTCACAAGCCGAAATCTCTTTTTTTTGCCGAGGCGGCCGCTGTACCTTTGGTTTTAATCACCGCTTGGGAAGCACTCTACGATCGCGCTCGTCTGCAATCGGGACAAAGCGTCCTTATCCATGGCGGGGCTGGGGGTGTTGGTCATGTCGCGATTCAATTGGCGAAACTGAAAGGGGCTAAAGTTTATACGACGGTGGGAAATAGCGATAAAGAGCGTTTAGTGCGGCAATTAGGGGCAGATTACCCGATTTTATACAAACAGACCGATTTTGTCGCGGCGATACTTCAAGAAACCGCAGGGAAAGGAGTAGATATCGCTTTTGATACGGTGGGAGGGGAAACTTTTAGGCAAACTTGCCGAGCGGTGCGAGTGTACGGCGATATGGTGACGATTTTGGAACCTACGGGCAGCTGGAAGGAAGCCCGCGATCGCAATTTGCGGATTAGTTTAGAATTAATGTTAACCCCGGCTTTGATGGGACTGCCAGAAGCGCAAAAATATCAAACAGAAATTCTCAGACAAGGGGCGCGTTTAATTGACGAGAAAAAGTTAACTATTCATCTCTCCCAAACCTTCCCTTTAGCGGCAGCTATCAGCGCCCATCAATTGCTAGAAACTGGTGCGGTGACGGGGAAAATAGCCCTAATTATCGACTAGAAATCTGCCGGTCACTACTGGTGAGCAGCAGAAGTTGTTAAAGCAGGGAGAGGGCAAACCACCGCTACACTTTTGCCAATCGGTCAACCTGATTACGTTAAAATCAAAAGCAGGATACTGTGTATGACGGAAAAACTCGATGAACTCAGTGATTAAAGCGGTACAAACTGCCTATTATGGGGATGCAGCCTATCGGACACCACCACCGGACTTAGAATCTCTCCTGCTCAAAGAGAGAATTGTCTATCTGGGGTTGCCTTTATTTTCCTCCGATGATGTCAAGCGCAATGTCGGGGTGGACGTGACGGAATTAATTATCGCCCAACTGCTCTACCTGCAATTTGACGATCCCGAAAAACCGATTTTCTTCTATATCAACTCTACCGGCACATCCTGGTACACTGGTGACGCGATCGGCTACGAAACGGAAGCTTTCGCCATCTGTGACACCCTCAACTACATTAAACCTCCCGTTCATACTATCTGTATCGGGCAGGCCATGGGAACTGCAGCGATGATTCTTTCCGCAGGAACCAAGGGTTTTCGCGCCTCCTTGCCCCACGCTACCATTGTTCTCAACCAAAATCGCACCGGGGCCCAAGGACAAGCCACCGATATCCAGATTCGTGCCAAGGAGGTAATCGCCAATAAACAGACGATGTTGGAAATTTTCTCGAAAAATACGGGTCAAACCACCGAAAAACTGGCGAAAGATATGGATCGCACCTTCTATCTCACCCCACAACAGGCGAAAGACTACGGATTAATCGATCGCGTTCTCGAAAGTCGCAAGGAACTACCGAAACCCCTCGCCCAAGTTAGTTAAGATTTATTACAAATTAGCAGGAGTTGTTACCAATTATGCCTATCGGTGTGCCAAAAGTTCCCTACCGTCTGCCTGGTAGCCAATACGAACAGTGGATTAGCATTTACAGCCGTCTTTCGGTGGAACGCATTCTTTTTTTGGGGCAGGAAGTCACCGACGGGTTAGCCAATGCCCTTGTGGCCCAAATGCTTTATCTCGACTCAGAAGACCCCACTAAACCTATCTATCTCTATATCAACTCGCCGGGGGGTTCCGTTACCGCCGGTATGGCCATCTACGACACCATGCAGTACATCAAAGCGGAGGTGGTGACTATCTGTGTGGGATTAGCGGCCTCTATGGGGGCATTTTTGCTGGCTTCCGGTAGTCCGGGTAAGCGTCTCGCTCTTCCCCACGCGCGGATTATGATTCACCAACCCATGGGCGGAACCGGGCGCCGGCAAGCGACGGATATCGACATTGAAGCTAAGGAAATCCTGCGTATTCGCCAGCAATTAAACGAAATTATGGCTAATCGCACCGGACAAACCATCGAACGCATCGAAAAAGACACTGACCGCGATTATTTCCTCTCCGCCGAGGAAGCCGTCGCCTACGGTTTAATCGATAAGGTGGTCGAGGGAAGACCGGCTTAAGTCAGTCAGAGGTTAGAACAGGCGAGAAACCTGTTCTAACTGCCATTGGACAAACTTCCTTAGATGGTAGGTTGGTTTATCCGATAAGAGGGTATCTGTTGGGTATGGAATTTTTAGCAACTTTAGAAACAGGCTTGATTTCTGCCGTGGCAATCATCAAGTTTTGCCTAGAAAGTCTTTCAATCGCTTGTGTGGTAATCGGACTCATTAAAACTCTACAATTAGCTTGGCAGTCTAATCGTCACCGTCGCAGTCATCCTTCTTTTTCCTTCAATCAAATTCGCATTCGTTTTGGTAGTTGGCTATCTTTAGCCCTAGAGTTTCAGTTAGGTGGAGACATCGTGGCTACCACCGTCACACCCACTCTAGAAGCCTTGGCAAAACTCGCCCTCATCGCTATTATCCGAACTTTCCTCAACTATTTCCTCAGCAAAGAATTGGAAACGGAATTGTCCCTGGAAAAAGAGCGATCGCAACTAGCAGCCCAGGACAATCTCAGGGATTTTTAATGCCAAAAAAAGCTGAGTTGACAATCACCTGACACTGATCCCTGATAAGTTGTTGAATATTGAGGGTATGCAAAAACAGTTTTTCAGCAAACCCTAGATAGTCAACAGCTTATTACTTTCGATCGCCCATTGGGTCAATTCCGTGCGATTATGAAGACCAGTTTTATGGAGCATATTCGACACATGACTTTCGATTGTCCGTTGACTAACATTGAGTTTTGTTGCGATTTCCCGATTAGCCAGTCCTTGGGCGACCAATTGTATTACTTTTAACTCCGTTGGGGTTAATTCCACATTACCCGGAACCTGAACAGGGGTGACATCCGGGGAATGAATGCGGGTGATGCGTTTTGGTAACTGGCCCGCTTGTTTGAGGGAAGACTCCACCAGGGCCACTAATTCTTCCGGTTCAAAGGGTTTAACCAGATAAAAATCGGCCCCAGCGGTTAAACCTGTCACCTTGTCCTGACTTTGACCACTAGGGGAGAGAAAAATCACGGGAAGGCCACTAAAACGACTGTCCTGACGAATTGTTTCGAGGAAGGCATAACCATCCATTTCCGGCATGATCAGATCACAGATAATGATATCGGGCATTTCCCTTGCTTTAGCCGCATTTGCCCCGCGTTCGAGGATTGCTAGGGCCTCCCGACCGTTTTCTGCGGTTGTCACCCTATAACCACGAAACTCTAGATAATCTTTCGCCAAAAGTATTAAATTTGGGTCATCGTCGATTAATAAAAGTTGTTTGTTGTCTTTGTTGGTCTCTTTCATCGCTATTTTTCCGGGCTGCAGGGTTGGGGGAATGGAGACGGACAAAGGATCGACAGGCAAAAGGTAACAGGTAGTTAGGGTTTCCTGAATAAATCTAAAAACCTTATCCAACAAGGTTTTTAGACTTTTTTTCTCTCAAAAAGTGCCGACCATTGGAGTGATTGGGGGGAAAATTCTGGGACTTTTTCCCTAAAAATTAGGTAATTGACTCCCTCAAAATCGGTAAAACCCTACACCCCACACCC
>NZ_JADEVX010000275.1:0-4080 GCF_015207925.1 Microcystis sp. LEGE 00066
GCCATTTTTGGTGCTTTACTGTTTCTCAAATGCCTTTTTTCGCTCCTTATGTTTATTTTTATGCTCACTTTGATTTTTTCTCTCCGTAATTTCTCTCTGTGACAGCTTAGGGTGCGGAATGTGGGTTTCATTAGTTTTCGGAAAATTATAAGCCTAGCTTATTCACCCTTATTAGGGTATATTTAATTTATGTTTTTATCTATAAAAGCAACTTTTGTATAACTTTTTTTCACGTTTGAAGATTTACCGCTTGTCAAAACCTATTATAGCATTTATCTTAATGGTGAGGTACGAAGTTTTCCCCTTGTGGAGTCGGTCATCAATACCAAATTAGGTTACACTTCATCTCTATGGGAAACGCTGTAAAAATTATCGAAGCAGAAATTGAGGACTATGGACTAAACACCAGCGATTCAAGCCCCTTTTTGACTGTTAACCCCCTTAACCCAGAGATTATGGATGCTTTTAGTCCCTTTCCCCCTGACTGGACAGAGAATGCCGTTCACGCCTACAATTTTTGTTGTCCTTACTGTGGGGCAAAAGCTAAAGAAGCTCAGGCCGTTTGGATCAATCGCCGCGCTCCCGTTTTAGGAGAAGATTCCCGTCGTAAATGGCAGGAATTCTATCATTGTCAATGCGATCGAGTTTGGTGGGCCTGGAATAGTGATCGACCTGCCGAAAATAAGTAATTCTGAATCGGGAATGGAAAATATGGCCGATATTTATGTTTCTTGGGATGAATACCATCGTCTGATCGAAAAATTAGCAGTAAAAATCGATCGTTCTGGTTGGCAATTTGCTCAGATTATCTGTTTAGCTAAGGGAGGATTGCGCGTCGGTGACATTCTCTGTCGTCTTTTTCGTCAACCCCTAGCCATTCTCTACGCTGCTTCCTACGGGGGGCAAAATCATCAAATTCGGGGAGAATTAACTATTTCCTCGAATTTAGCCATGATCGAAGCCAAATTAAAGAGTCCCTTGTTATTAGTGGATGATTTAGTCGATTCGGGAATCACTCTCCAAAAAACCTCGATTTTATTGCAGGAAAAATACGGGATTACCAATATCAAAACTGCGGTGATCTGGTACAAAGCGGCATCAAGAATTAAACCTGACTATTATGTGGAATATTACCCCGATAATCCCTGGATTCACCAACCCTTCGAGCGTTACGAGTTAATTACACCCAAAGACCTCCTAGAGTAAATTCAGTTTAGCATCAGCTTAGAGAGTTTCCCCTTAAAAATCCCACCAAAGAAGATTGATATCTGAAATCGGCAACGTCATCTATTCTCCGTAGGATTCGGCAGTAATTTTTCCCCGAAAAACGATGTAATTATAAACCGTATAGGCTAGTAAAATTGGGATTAAAAAACCCACAAAAGTCAGCATAAACACCAAAGAACTAGGGGCGGCTGCCGCTTGATAAATTGTCACGGACGGGGGAATAATATCGGGAAAAATCAACAATCCCAAACCGATAAAAGAGAGCATAAACAGCAATACTGTCCACACCATCGGGGTGTTTTCTTTTTTTAGTTGCAAACTCCGCAGTAATAAACCCAGTAAGACCACAGCTAGAATCGGGATGAGGATAAAGATGTAAATTAGTCGAGGGTCAAATAAACGCTGACGGATGTGGTCAGAAAGCAGCGGCGTACTGATAGTGATAAAGACAGCACCGATAAAAGTGGTAATAGCGGCAATTTTTGCCGTTTTATAGTGAACTTCCTGTAAATTACCCGTAGTTTTCAGAATTAGGTAAGTGGAACCCACTAAAACATAAGCTTGGATTAAAGTTAGAGACACTAGAATCGATCGCCATGTTAACCAATCAAAGGGACCGCCGGCAAAATGGCCCAATTCATCCACTTTAATGCCCTCAAAAACCGCACCGAGGGCGAATCCTTGCCCCAAAGCGGCCAAAAAACTGCCGAGTCCGAAGGCATAATTCCAGAACAACTTGCGACGAGAATGTTCACGAAACTCGAAGGAAACAGCCCGAAATAACAGCCCCACCACCATAATCACTGCTGGCAGGTATAAAGCGTTTAAAATTGTCCCGTAAGCTAGGGGAAACGCCCCAAACAGGGAACCCCCCATCAAGACAATCCAAGTTTCGTTAGCATCCCAAACATTGCCTAAACTGGTCATTAAAATACTGCGACGCTTCTCGGAGGAGGAAGTCAGGGAAAGAATTCCCACTCCCAAGTCAAAACCATCGAGGAGGACGTAGAGAAACAGGAATAAACCCAGAATAAAAAACCAAATTTGCGGCAAAAAATACTGTAACGGTTCCATAGTTCCTCCTATTGTTGCGTTTCCAGGGAACGAGGATTTAGTTCTGGTGAGGTCACTTTTTCCTCTTGAGTCCCCGGCAGTGGTAAGTTAAGATTGGGTCCCTGACGGATAATAAGACTACCGAAATAGAGAGCAGAAACCAAGAAAACGACATAAATCGCCGTAATTCCGATTAAAGAGGTTAAAATCTCGCCTGCGGGCAGTTTAGAAGCAGCATCCACCGTCCGGATTTGATTGTAAACTGTCCAGGGTTGACGACCGACACAACGGACAATCCAACCGGTTTCAACCGCAAGATAACCCAGAGGGGCTGCAAAAACCCAAGCGCGTAGTAACCATTTTTGACTGTCGATTTTTTCGTTAGATAATTGACCGCGCAGCCATTGCCCGACAGTTACAGCCATTAAAGACGCGAGAAAAAGACCGATAGCGACCATAATCCGGAAGGAATAATAGATTAGCCCCACCATGTGCGGTCTGTCTTCGTATTTCCACGTTTTTAAGCCCAGAACAGGTTCCGATAACTTGGGTTTTAATTCCAAAAGATAACCCAAAGCATTAGGAATCTTCACTTCCCAGCTATTTGTCTCCGCTTTATCCTTGGGTAAAGCAACCAAACTCCAACCGGCAGTTTCTCCCGCAGGAATGGTTTCCCATTGCGCTTCCATGGCGGCTAATTTAGCCGGTTGATAGTGATACACTTGTTCGGCACTAAGATGACCGACAAAAATTTGCAAGGGGGCGATAACAATCGCTAGAGTAAGAATAATTTTGAGAGAACGACTAAAAAAGCTAATGTGACGTTTATTGAGCAAATACCAAGCACTAATCCCACCAATGACGAATAAAGAAGTTTCCAGGGTAGCGAAAAACATATGCAGGAAACTATTAACCATGAAGGGATTGAGAATCGCTTGTAGGTAATCTTGAACGATAAATTTACCATCCACGAAGATGCCACCGGCGGGGGTTTGCAGCCAAGAATTAGCGGTTAAAATCCAGAAAGTGGAAAGATTAGCCCCGAAAGCGACGAGAATTGTCGCTAGGAAGTGAATTAACGGGGGAACTCGTCCCCAACCAAACAGCATGATTCCTAGAAAACTAGCCTCTAGCATAAAGGCCATAGTTCCCTCGAAACCGAGGATAGTTCCGAAAAAGTCCCCCACTGCTTCCGAAAAAGGCGCCCAATTCATACCAAACTGAAAAGCCATGGGTAAACCAGAAGCAACTCCAATGCCGAAATTGAGAATGTAGAGTTTTGACCAGAAGCGAGCGTGATGATAGTAGTCCGGATTGCGGGTTTTTAGCCATAATCCTTCGACAATGACTAGATAAATGCCCATACCAGTGGTTAACACCGGCCAAAGCATATGAAAAATAGCGGTGATGGCGAATTGTATCCGCGACAAAGCAACGGGATTGGCAAGTAAATCCATGATTATAATCTTTAAACGATCGTGAAGATATCATAAGCACCTATAATACTTAGCCAGTAATGCCCTGAAAAGGCAAGGTTAAATAGGAATTATATAGATTGTTTTTAGATTTATGCGATCGCTTTGGTGTTACCCAATGACTTTAGTTAGTATTCTTGTATTATATTAGGGGGAAAACTCAGAAAAATTGCTAGAATATTAGCCTGATTAATTAATTTTCCCCTCGATCGAGTATGACTTTCTCCTCAGCCGCAGACTTTCAAGACGAATTTGATGTCATCGTCGTCGGGGCAGGCCATTCCGGCTGTGAAGCGGCCCTAGCTTGCGCCCGTCTCGGTTGTCG
>NZ_JADEVX010000276.1:0-4066 GCF_015207925.1 Microcystis sp. LEGE 00066
GTGTGGGGAAGTGGGGAAGTGGGGAGAATAGACCTCTTGCAAAAATCAAAAATCTTCCTTTAGGTGAGGAGTCTCCGAGCCAGTAGTCAGTAGTCAGGAGAATTAAGAATGAGCATTAATCAATTAAATGCTCTACTTGGTTATTTTATGCAATTTTATGCTTATTTTTCTCATTTTTGCCCTCTCAAAAATTAATTATGCAAGAACTCTAATCAATAAAAATAGTCTCCTGTCTCCTGTCTCCTGTCTCCTGTCTCCTGTCTCCTATCTCCTATCTCCTGTCTTCTGAAATATAAAGTCTCGGTTACAAAAACTGACTTGCGAGCAATTCTCCCCCCACCATAGAAACAGAAGCCCGTAGAAAAATCAGCCATGAAAGAACACGATGTCGTTATAGTGGGCGGTGGGTTAGCAGGATGCCGCGCCGCCTTAGAAATCAAACGCCTCAACCCGACCATCGATGTTGCTGTCGTTGCCAAAACCCACCCAATTCGTTCCCACTCCGTCGCCGCCCAGGGGGGTATCGCCGCCGCCCTGCAAAACGTTGACCCCAAAGATAATCCCAAGGCCCACGCCTACGATACCGTCAAAGGTTCCGATTTTCTGGCTGACCAGGATGCGGTGGATATCCTCACCCAAGAAGCCCCCGAAGTTATCATCGAATTGGAACATCTAGGCGTGTTATTCTCCCGTCTCGAAGATGGACGCATTGCCCAAAGAGCCTTTGGCGGTCACAGCCATAACCGGGCCTGTTACGCCGCCGATAAAACTGGTCACGCCATGCTGCACGAATTAGTCAGCAATTTAGGCCGTAATCAGGTAAAAATCTACGATGAATGGTACGTTTTGCGTCTTATCCTCGAAGAAGGTACGGCTAAAGGGGTAGTAATGTACCAAATCGCCACCGGACAGTTAGAAATCCTCCGGGCAAAAGCAATTATGTTCGGGACCGGGGGCTATGGTCGCGTTTATAACACCACCTCCAACGATTTCGCCTGTACGGGGGACGGTTTAGCTTTATCGGCAAAAGCGGGTATTCCCCTAGAAGACATGGAATTTGTCCAATTTCACCCCACTGGACTCTATCCCGTCGGTGTTTTAATCTCGGAAGCGGTCCGGGGTGAAGGTGCTTATTTAATCAATAGCGAAGGTCGTCGTTTTATGGAAGACTACGCTCCCTCGCGCATGGAATTAGCCCCCCGGGACATCACTTCCCGGGCCATTACCCTAGAAATTCGCGCCGGCCGGGGGGTAAATCTGGACGGTAGCGCCGGGGGTCCCTTTGTCTATCTGGATTTACGCCATTTAGGCCGGGAAAAAATTATGAGTCGCATTCCCTTCTGTTGGGAGGAGGCCCACCGTCTCGTCGGTGTCGATGCGGTAGAGGAACCGATGCCTGTACGTCCGACAGTTCACTATTGTATGGGCGGCATTCCCGTTAATACCGATGGTCGCGTTCGCTTAAGTGCCGATACGCTAACCGAGGGCTTTTTCTCCGCCGGGGAATGTTCCTGTGTCTCCGTTCACGGGGCCAATCGTTTGGGCAGTAATTCCCTGTTAGAATGTGTGGTCTATGGGAGAAGAACTGGCAAATCGATCGCTAAATACGTCGAAAAACGCGCTTTTCCCGTCTTTAATCCCGATATTTACCTTCAGGATGCCAAAGAGGAAATCACCGCTTTATTGACCAAAAAAGGCACGATTCGCATCGGTCAACTACGTCAGCAATTCCAAGACTGTATGACCCAACATTGCGGCGTTTTTCGCACCGAAGCGACCATGCGCGAGGGAATTAAACAAATCGGCGAATTAAAGCGCCAATACGAGCAGATTTACCTGGATGATAGGGGGGATTGCTGGAATACGGAACTAATCGAGGCCTGGGAATTACAAAGTCTCATGGTGGTGGGGGAAATTATCCTCACCTCTGCCCTCAATCGTCAAGAAAGTCGAGGGGCCCACTCCCGCGAGGATTTTCCCCAACGGGATGACCAAAATTTCCTTCAGCATACCCTCGCCTATTATTCCCCCTCCGGCATCGATATCGACTATATGCCCGTAGTGATTCAGGATTTCACCCCCGTGGAACGTAAGTATTAACCTCTGGTCGGACGGTAAATGTAAAGGAATATTACAAACTCCTTGGCATTTACCGAGATTTAGTTCTATACTAGATAAAGCAACGCGGGATAGAGCAGTCTGGTAGCTCGTCGGGCTCATAACCCGAAGGTCAGTGGTTCAAATCCGCTTCCCGCCATTACTAATAAAGCCGGTAGTTAACCCCGATTTCCCGTTAGGGAACATCGAACATTACCCGTTCAAGAGCGCGATTGGGGTCAATGTAGGATTGGCGAGAATGGAGACAAGTATAATTATCCATGATCAAGATCTGTTCTGCTTTTAAATAGAGCGGAACGTGACAGGCTTCAAACAGTGCCAAAAATTTGCCACATAAAGCCATTAAACGGGAATCTAGACCGGAAGCGATCGGTTTACTAAGAGCGGGGCTAAATTCCCGATAAACCAGCACATTATAGCTAAAGCGGATGATTTCGGCATCTCGTTGCCAGATTGGTGCAAAACAGCTTTCTTTGCCGTCCTTGGACATAAAATATTGAGGTTGAGCCGCCATAAAATGTTGTTCCTCAAGGGTAAAATGACGCAATAAGTCATCAAACTTAACCAAAGTCGTCGCACCCCCACCCCAACGATCCGGAGTTTTACAGCGCAAACAGAGGTATTTAGGAGGGATAGCTTTGTAGGACCATTCTGTATGAGGTAAAAGCCCAATTCCGGGGGATTGTGCGTCACTTTTTCCCATAGCGTCAGGATTTGCTTTGATAGGATAGATAATCTCTCCGTTAGTTTGGATAACGGGGGTTGCTTGGGTAATATCCTCTAAACATTGGAACCAGCGATCGCCCCAACGGTTATCGAAGACAAAAAAACCGTTTTTTTTGAGGTGGTTTTTTAGGGTAGCAGTTGAGAACGTAAGCATTGAAAACATAAGATTTTTCCCGCTTCAATAGGTTGATACTTGCTATGAAAAAATCTGGGGTATGTGCCAAGGCAAGAGGTCTAATTAAAAAAAATTGCATAATATAAAGCTTATTGGCTAAGGCTTTCAGCTTTGGGGGAGGCTTTGGGGGAGTGGGGTACCCCAAACTTTTTTAGGAAAAAATTTGCGATTTTTGGCTGGGATGGTGTCGGATTTATCCTGTCAGCAAGTGATGGGTAAAAGAACGATAGCCTCTCAACCAGCCGAGTTGCTAGAATAGGATCGGCTTTGCTCAAATAGACAAGAATACGCCATGTCAGAAGCTATTACGATCGCCGATATTTACAAACTGTTTGAAAGAACCGAGGCTCAATTTGCCGAGTTCCAAAAAGAAGCCGAGCGCCGCAATGTTGAAGCCGAGCGCCGCAATGCTGAAGCCGAGCGCCGTAGTGCTGAAGCCGATCGCCGCCGGGCCGAAGCCGATCGCACGATGGAAGAATTGAAAAAACAGGTACGAGCCACCACCGAAGCCGTCAATAACTTAACCACCCGTTGGGGGCGTTTTGTCGAAGAAATGGTAGAGCCGGCCGTTGTGCAGTTATTCCAAGAGCGGGGGATTGATGTCACCCAAACCATGAGTCGCTTAAAAAGTAAACGTCCCGGGGCAGCGATGGAAATTGATATTCTGGCGGTGAATGGCAGTGAGTTAGTGGCGGTGGAGTGTAAATCTCGACTCTCGAAGGATGATGTAGATGACTTTCTCGATCGATTACAGCGATTTAAGTTAGCCTTTCCCCAATTTCGAGACTTTCAGGTTTATGGTGCAGTAGCGGGGATTGAAATCGATCAGGGGATAGATAGTTATGCTTATCGGCGCGGTTTATTTGTGATTAAGCAATCAGGAGAAACGGTTAAAATCATCAACGATGCTCAGTTTCGGCCAGCAATTCTCATTTTGAAATAAATAGAGCATTAACCCCGATTTTGGCATGGGCATATAGTACAAAGTAACTATTTTTGAGGAGAGGCGATCACCCAAAAAAACAGTTGGCTGGACAAATTAAGTAT
>NZ_JADEVX010000277.1:0-4055 GCF_015207925.1 Microcystis sp. LEGE 00066
TCCTGTAAATATCGGAATCGTCGTCGAAGATATAGTTTAAGAGTTAACTTGTTGGCGGCTATTTATAACTGTGAGTTAGGGATAGGTATAGCAGCTTCTTAAAAGTTGCCTAAAGATTAATCAAGTCAAGGAGAATTTATTCTCAATTTTTATAATTGAGATAGTTTGTGCCGCTTAAATAAAGAGGTTTTGATAACCAAATTAAAGCAGCTCTAAAGAGTTTTGAGTTAAAAGTTAAACTTCAAGTTTTCATTCAGGACGAATGTACTGATTAACTATTTTTTTTGGGAAAATTAGTTAACCCATCATTATAACATATAATTAATTTGCAAGAGTTCTACTACTACTGACTCATAGCTGTTATAATTAGATCAATGTCCCAGCCAGGGGAAAAACTATGACAACTCTCGACATTTTACCAGAAGTTACCTGTCCCCCCACGGATTTATGGAGTGATGAACCACCCTTGGAAAGTGATTTACACCTGCAACAAATCATAATTCTACTCAGTTGTCTAGAATTATTATGGCAAGAGAAAAACGATTACTACGCTTCCGGTAATCTGACTATCTACTATAACGAAGAACAACTGAAAAAGCGCGATTTCTGCGGTCCCGATTTTTTTGTGGTTTTAGACACAGAAAAACGTCCCCGCAAAAGTTGGGTGGTTTGGGGAGAACAGGGGAAATATCCCAATGTAATCGTCGAGATTCTTTCTGATTCCACGGCCAATATTGACCGAACTAAAAAGAAAATTCTCTACCAAAATACTTTTCGCACTCCTAATTATTTTTGGTTCAATCCTAATACCTTAGAATGGCAAGGATTTAGACTAATTGAGGGGCAATATCAAGCTATTTCTGCTAATGAGCAGGGTTATCTATGGAGTGAAGAGTTAGGATTATATTTAGGCATATTTGACCGTAAACTGCGTTATTTTACCGTTGATGGTCAATTGGTTCCCACTCCCCAAGAAGCTGAATTACAGCAAAGACAAGCAAAGGAACAGATTCTTTTAGAAAAGGAACAGGAAAGACAGGCAAAAGAACAGGCTCTTTTAGAAAAGGAACAGGAACGACAGGCAAAAGAACAGGCTCTCCTAGAAAAAGAACAGGCTCTTTTAGAAAAAGAACAAGAACGACAAGCTAAGGAAAAATTAGCGGCAAAATTACGAGAATTAGGCATCAATCCCCAGACAATTTAGCCGGTTAAAATCTGCAAACAGCGATCGATAACCCCTTGAGTTACAATTATCTTGATTTGACTGGATAGACCCGAATGCAACTCACTCCCAAACAATACAAAGAAAAAATGCAGCGCCGCAAGGCAATCCAAGAAGAACGTTTAGCCGAAAAAATCGCTGAAAAAGGTTTAATTATCGTTAATACTGGCGATGGTAAGGGAAAAACCACGGCAGCCCTCGGTATGGTTTTACGTTCCCTCGGTCATGGTTACAAAGTGGCGGTGGTACAATTTATCAAAGGTGCTTGGGAACCTGCCGAACAAAAGATTTTTAGTGTTTGGGGGGAACAAATCGAGTTTTATGCTATGGGGGAAGGTTTCACCTGGGAAACTCAAGATAAAGAAAGAGATATAGAGAAAGCCCAAGAAGCATGGCAAAAAGCCCTAACTTTTCTCGAAAATCCCCAATATAAATTAATTTTACTCGATGAGATCAATATCGCCCTTAAATTCGGTTATCTGGATATTCAGGAAATTATCGCTGGTTTAGCCCGAAAACCCGCTAATTCTCACGTTATTCTCACTGGTAGAGGAGCTTTACCCGAATTAATCGAGATAGCGGATTTAGTCACGGAAATGAAGTTAATTAAACATCCCTTTCGTCAACAGGGAGTGAAAGCGCAACCCGGCATCGAATTTTAACTACTGCTTAAGCGTTGTACTGTCTCTCCCGACAATAATCGATGAGTTTCAGCGAGAAGATAAGGAATTTTATCAGCGTGGGGACTAGCGGCTAAACAGGCAGTTAAATCGAGTTTTTCCATATCTTTTGCCTGTTGACCCGGGAACCAATGACCCCCATTCCCCAAGAGATTGTATCTGGCCTTGGCAAAGTCAATCATATCGTAGGCGATAGCGAGATTGCGTAACCAGAGGATAGAAGGAATATTGATGTGATTGGGGGTATTTTCCCAGCTAGGTAAACCCAAAGACCACGTTTTTACCCAATTATCGCCTAAACAGTTGATCATTTCCCCTTGCAATCTCTCGATAATTGCCGGTAAAATCTCCTCGGCTCGATCGAGTAAAGGTAAAGTTTTCAGGTGTTCATCAAAATCCTTGGCTCGCGCTGCACCAATACTCAGGGTATGAACAGCCGGATGACTGAGACAGAATAGGTCATTAAAAACCATCGGACTGAGAGGAGAACAGAGAGCGACGAGCTTAGGGGGAGGATTGTAGAGATGGCCGCCCTTATCGGAGGGACTAATGATAAAAACGCCCATATCGTGCTGTTTTGCCGCTTCTATGGCCAGCCAGTTATTCTGAAAAATATAGTACCAGTGCAAATTGAGGTAATCGTAACAATTTGTTGCAATGGTCTTGACAATTACATCAGTTGGTGCATGGGTGGAGAAACCGATAAAACGAACTTTTCCCTGTTGCTGTAATTTTTTCGCCTCTTGCCAACAACCGCCCTCGGCCATAGTATCATCGAGAATTTCCTCGGTGTTGATGCCATGGATGCCCAACAAATCCACATAATCTAACCGTAAAAATTGCAGGGATTGCTCAAATTTACGGCGAAATTCCCGCACATCTTGACTAGGAGAAACTTTCGTCTGCACGATAATCTTTTCCCTCGGTAGTTGCGGCAAAATTTTGCCCAATTGCATCTCGGAAGTGCCGTAACCCCTAGCGGTTTCGATGTGATTAATCCCCACTTCCAGAGATTTATTGATAATTGCCTCTAAATTGCCTTGATTCTCGTCGGGAATTTGCGACATCGGCACATCCTGCCACTGAAATTGATAGCGCATTCCCCCACAGGAAAACACCGGCATTTGTAGATTAGTGCGACCGAAACGACGATACTGCATATATTCAGTTATCAGTTATCAGTTATCAGTGGGGAGATGGGTAACCACTTCGTGCGCGTTGCGGGGGGTGATGGGGTATTAGTTGAAACTTCCCTATTTCCCCATTCTCCCATTCCCTGTTCCCTAAATTTAATCGGGTAAAGTGAGAATTTCGACACCGGTTTCGGTGACGGCAATGGTGTGTTCAAATTGGGCCGAAAGTTTACCATCTTTAGTAATAGCAGTCCAACCGTCTTTTAAGAGAATATGTTGCCAAGTACCCTCATTAATCATTGGTTCAATGGTGAATACCATGCCGGGGCGAATTGTTTTGCCTTTGCCGCGAATGCCGTAGTGGGGAACCTGCGGACCGGTGTGAAAAACATTACTGATACCATGACCGACAAAATTTCTAACCACTGAAAATCCTTGTCCTTCGGCGTATTCTTGGATAGCCGCGCCGATATCGCCGATTTTACCCCCTGGCTGCACCGCATCTATGCCTCTTTGCAGACATTCTCTGGTCACTTCCACTAACTTTTTGGCCAGGGGGGAGGGAGTACCGACAAAGAAAGTCTGCGAAGTATCGCCGTGATAACCTTCTAAAATCGGGGTGACATCAATGTTAATAATATCGCCGTCTTTGAGGATTTGATCGGCACTGGGGATGCCGTGACAGATAACCTCGTTAATGCTAGTACAGATGGACTTAGGAAAGCCATGGTATCCTAGGGGCGCACTTTTGGCTCCATGGGCGCGAGTCCAACGTTCTGCCTCGTCATTGATTTCTAGGGTACTTACCCCCGGTTTAACCATATCTGCCAGATGGTCTAAGAGTTTAGCTGCTAATCGTCCGGCTCGACGCATTTTTTCAATTTCCCGAGAGGAGAGTAAGGTGATGGTATCGTTGCCCATGAATTATCCGACTGTTAAGAAAGATTCTTGTTACATTTCTTATCCTAGCAAAATCGGGCAGCCTTATGGTTTCGGAAGTGGGGTGTGGGGTGTGGGGTG
>NZ_JADEVX010000278.1:0-4054 GCF_015207925.1 Microcystis sp. LEGE 00066
AGAGGGAATGCTATCCATCTCGGAATGGTTGGCAAAATCCTCCAGTGTTTTTACTAAGAGTTGTCAAACAATCCGAAACTGGTTTGGAGAAATAATTAGTTATTTCGAGCGAAGGACAACGAATGGGGTGGTCGAGGGAATCAACAATAAACTTAAACTAATAAAAAGAAGAGGCTATGGCTTTAGAAACTTTCGGAATTTTTGGGTTAGAAGTATGTTGTCTTGGCATCTTGTATGTTGATTTAGCATAAAGAGTAACGAAGAGCCAGTCATCTACATCACAAAAAATTGCGGTAAGATCAAGACGTGAATTTATATCCATAGCTGAGACCTTGGCGAATACTATTTCTAGCATAAGTCTCAGCTTCCTTTTTGCTAGAGTTTTTTCCGACAGCGATCGCCGTCTCTTTGTCATTAAGACTGGCTAATTGACAGAGTTTTTCTAGGATAGCTAGGCTGTAAGTTTCACTGTGCATGGATTTCAATGGGTTGAATTTCGTCGAACTCACGTTTCTTGAAAAAATAGCTGCTTTAGGACTAATGATTCCCATCACTCTAGTCTTAGATAATGCCCGCTATCAGAAATGTAAAATTGTTGAAGAATTGGCTCTTTCTTTGTCAATAGAGCTACTCTATCTGCCGTCTTATTCGCCTAATCTAAATTTAATTGAAAGGCTGTGGAAATTTGTCAAAAAGAAATGTTTACATGGTAAATATTGGCAGAAGATTAAAGATTAGTTATTGTGACTAACTCTTTTGATTAGAAAAAGATAAACTTGAGAATCTTCGGTCAAATTTATTGACTCAAAATCAGCTGTAATTAATTTAAATGAAACAGCCCTAGGGACTAAGGGGGGATCGAACCTAAAATCCATTTTTAATTGAATTATAACCAGCCACTTAAATCTAAAAACCTTGTTGGGTAAGACTTTTAGACTTTTTGTCAATCAAAAAGTACCAGATATGGGAGTGATCGGGGGGAAATTTCAGGGACTTTTTCCCACACCCCACACCCGACACCCCACCAACAAGCTTATTCAGCAGACCCTACTCAGCCACTACTTAAAAATTATCTTTTTTCCCCCGCAGTCGTGCAAACACTTGTACTGGTTCGCTGCTATCCATAGTCATGGCCAAAGCGGGACTATCCCAGCGCAAAAAAGGATTAGTCAGCTTTTCCGTCCCCAAAATTGCCGGAATCGTGGGAATATCTTCAGTGCGATTTTTCTCCACTTCCCGATAACGCTGCTGCAAAGCAGCATTATTAGGGTCAACTGTCAAGGCAAACTTTAAATTATTTAACGTATATTCATGAGCGCACCAAACCCTAGTCCAGTCAGGCAGCGATCGCAATTTAGTTAAAGAAGCCACCATTTGGCCCGGTGTTCCCTCAAATAAACGACCACACCCCCCCGAAAACAGGGTATCACCACAGAATAACTCGCCGTAATCTCCGGGGTTAACCGGGGGAAAATAATAGGCAATATGAGCGCGAGTGTGGCCGGGGACAAAGAAAACCTCGGCCCGGCGACCGGCAAATTCCACCCGGTCCCCCTCCTCTAAAAACAGCTGCTGGCCCGGAATGCGACCGCGATCCTCCTTTCCCCCATAAACACAAAGATGGGGATAACGATTAATTAAAGCCTGATTAGCCCCCACATGGTCGCCGTGGTGATGGGTATTGAAAATAGCGACTAAATCCACCTGTAAAGCCTCTAATCGCCTGAAAACTGGTTCAGGTTCCGCCGGATCCACCACGGCCGCGATTTTTTGCGCTCGATCGTAGAGTAGGAAAATATAATTATCGGAAAGGGCGTTAAGACGTTCGATCTCCATAATAGAATCTTGATGCTCAGGTTTAACTCGATCATATAGTGCTAACCTAACTCCCCGCAGCACAGGAATCGGCGAAAATTACGCAGGGAATCCCCACATGATTAATGGGAACAATATAGGTTTCTGTGGGGGGAAATAAAGCGACAACGTGGGGAACGGGACGGGGAGTATAATGGACTTGCGACTGGCCCCGATGAGCGAGGGAGGTGCTTGCTCCTGAATCCAACATCACCGCCTCCCGAAAACCTGCCTGTACTAATAATTCTCCCAAAGCCATCGAATCGATCGGGTCTCTGGAAACCCCGATTACTGGCTGTCCTGCCTGATTAATCCCCCAAAAAGCCCGGTGACGCAGGGCATCAAAACCGTAAAGTGTACCAAAGGATTCTCGCGATTGTGGTTGTCCATCTTTGACTAACCAAGCGGCCGCGACAAAAGCATCCGTAACCTTGAGATCATTTCTAGCCTCCGCTGCAATTCCTTCTAGGGTATTATGACGAGCAGGATCAAAGGGAAGATAACGCACCCATCGATCGGTAATGATTACTAAAGGACGACCCTCTAACTTGTCAATTTCTCCCTCATATCCCGGGATAAAGCCGCCATTTTGGCTTAAAACCGGCCCGATCATCTGATTTGAGTCCAATTCCTTGAGAGAGAAAAAACCGCCATCCACGGCCGCGATCGCTTCTGTACCGGCGATAATTTCCTCCACTTGATAGCGACTATCAGCGTGGATGGTTTTGGGAATCCCGCCACTAATTAGAACAAGTGTATTAGTTGGGAATTCTACTTCCCGTTTTCGGATGGTGGTGGCAAAGTTAAAACCGCCATCGGTACGGGGTAAGGGATCACCTCCCCAAGCTTGCGGGACAACCTCTCTGGTGCGCGATTGCCCAAAGCGTCCAATCGTGAGTAAATCGGGGGATTGTCCAGCAAAATGCTCATCGAGGTCATTCATCGATAAAGCCGCCCGATAACCCGCTTTTTTGACGAATTCCTTCACTCGATCGTCCGCCTTCCCTTCCGGATAGGTAAAATAATTAATCGGAATACCCAATTCTTTTTCTAAGATTTGTTTCGATTGCTTGACTTCTTGCTCCAAATCTGCATCGGACAATAATCTTAAATCCCGGGGATGACTAACACTATGGGAGACAATTTGTACTAGAGGATCGGCGGCCATTTCCTGGAGTTGTTGCCAAGTGACACTGGTTCTGCCAGTTTTTTGAGCCATTTTATTGATATAAATCGAGAAAACAGCAGGATAGTTATATTTTCTCAATAAAGGATAGACATACTGGTAATGTCCCCCATAACCATCATCAAAAGTCAATAAAACTGGTTTAGCGGGAAGGGGGATCCCTGTCCGCAGATGGGAAATTAACCAATCGATACTGATCGGAGTTGCCCCGATTTCCTGCAAAAACTGAAAATGTGCCTCTAATTCGGCGGGGGTAACATCAAAAAATACCTCTTTTTTTGGTAAAATGTCGTGATACATTAAAATCGGCACTTTTGTCTCTTGAGCGCGGGGATGAATTTCTGGCCAGGGTGCTAATTCGATCGCTGTTGTCGAGTTATTTGGCCAATTATCGAGACTAATATCGTTTTTTTGGAGAGATAGGGGTAGAATCACTCGATCAGAGATGTTTTTATAGGTTTTACAGTCAAAAATTCTCGATATATCCTTAAAGGAACTATCTTCTAGGACATAATCCGCGCATTCCGGTTGAAACTCCCTAAAAGGTGCGGGAAGATAATCACCCCCCACCAGAGCATTAGAACGAGGATAGAGAGAAATTGCCGAAATAATCAGACAAACGACGATAAATGCCAAAAATCCGTATAGTGGAAACAAAGAAAAGGAAGATTTTTGCCGAGCTTGCCAACGCATAAGATCAAGTAATAAGGTAAAAAGTAAAAAAGAAAAAGTAAAAAAGCAGATAGTCCGTGATTTACCGAAAAAACTGCTTTTTATCTAGATTTTTGGCTTTTGTTTTCTCGTCAGCAAAGCCTACCGATTACAAGCTGAGTTTCCCTGTAATCCGTTCCCTTGTCAAGTTTTCTAGAACACCCTCATCAGTTATCAGTTATCAGTTATCAGTGAGCAGATTTGAGTTTTCAGTGGACAGTGGTAATCAGTGAGCAGTTGTCAATAGACTACCTTTATTGATTCTCCCCATCACCCCACACCCCACACCCTACACCCCACACC
>NZ_JADEVX010000046.1:0-26371 GCF_015207925.1 Microcystis sp. LEGE 00066
TCCTGTAAATATCGGAATCGTCGTCGAAGATATAGTTTAAGAGTTAACTTGTTGGCGGCTATTTATAACTGTGAGTTAGGGATAGGTATAGCAGCTTCTTAAAAGTTGCCTAAAGATTAATCAAGTCAAGGAGAATTTATTCTCAATTTTTATAATTGAGATAGTTTGTGCCGCTTAAATAAAGAGGTTTTGATAACCAAATTAAAGCAGATCTAAAGAGTTTTGAGTTAAAAGTTAAACTTCAAGTTTTCATTCAGGACAAATGTACTGATTAACTAATTTTTTGGGGAAAATTAGTTGACCCATTATTATAATATATAATTAATTTGCAAGAGTTATAGTGAAAGCGACGTTAAGAAAACTGAAGGCGAGAACTTACAAAGACTGGCTCTTCGTTACTTTTTATGGTTCGATAGGGTGGCATAAATAAACTAAATCCTTATCTGGCAAGAGATTTAATTGATTAGTTCGCTCTAGATCAAAAACAATTGACAAAAATCGCCAAACGTTTTTCTCTATAAGGGTTCCGTCCCTTATAACCCCCGTACATTACATAACAGAAACCGAAGAACCCAAAGACTTAATAGAAGGGATTGAATTGGCTATGTTAGAAGTTACTCAAAAAGATATTCGTAATTGGTTTACTCACTGTTGCTACTATACCTCATAAGTCAGATAATTGCTATAAATTTTTGTTTCTCACTTTCAAATTAATGTCATTTCTAACAGGAGTTATTTCTGATGAATGTTCTCGATATTCAAGAGTTAATCATTGCTGGATGGAAAACACAAACGCTTTTCTCCGCTTTAGAATTAGGAATTTTTGAACAATGATCCAAGCAATCTAAAACGGTTGAAGAACTTGCTCAAGACTGTCAATTTTCTCCCGTAAGCGGCAAAAAACTTCTTACGGCCTGTGTTGCTTTAGTACTCCTCACGAAGACGGATAACACTTACCAAAATAGTTCTGTGGGGAGCATCTCACCTTTGTAACCCCTAAATCAGGTTTTATGTCAAGCTATTTTAAAAGCCTTGCCAGAAACCAGTTTTAGGGACAAGTATAATTACTCACTTGCATAAATGAGATGCTCCCCCGTCAACTGTGACACTTAGAAACTGTTTGTAAACAAGTATTTAAATCGCCAAAGTCCAGCTCTCCGGTTTGTGTTATGCAATGGACGGGGGTTATAAGGGATGTAACCCTTATATAGAAAAGCATTTGGCGATTTTTGTCAATTGTTTTTGATCTAGAGCGAACTAATCAATTAAGTCTCTTACCAGATAAGGATTTAGTCGATTTATGCTCCCCTATCGAACCATACCAAGTAACGAAGAACCACCAATTTTATCATCATTTAATTGTTTGGGTTCGATGCCCTCTCCCAGCAGATGTTCGGTTGCTTTATCTTCAAAAAATTGAGGAAATAAATACAAAGCCCGGGAGACAAATCCCAATCCGTTCAGGATAATTGCTTTGACGACTTGCCCCGCTGTGACAATTTCTCCTCGCTCAATTGAGACTTGTTCGTTGATAATTTCAACGATTCCTATTTCATCGATAATTCCGGCTACTAATCCCAGATGGTCTAGATTTTTGACTTCAATTTCTGTTGATTGATTCCTGGTCGAACAGTCCACTCGTCTCAGTTTTCCAACAATTCCTATTTTTTCATAATTAGGGGTTTCAAGACCCCCCTAGCTGGTGCCGAGAAAACCTTCACCAGCTAAGTATTTTTACTCAAGTCTCTGGAGGGGGACAGCTTATGTGACAGTTGAAGGTGCGGAATGTGGGTTAAAAAACCTAGAAATCAGTTTTTAGGATGGTAAACAAGTTGAATATCGATTTTATTTTTCTTGAATTCCCACTCTTGATCTCTCAGCCTTCTGATCTTCCAGAAATTTTCCTTGTTGCCAGAGAACTATGATACAATGGCATCAAAAAATAGAGAAAAAATTTTTTTATCATGGACAAGGTTTCAACACCAAGCCTATCAATTGTTATTCCCACTAGAGAAGGATTCGCTGACCACTGGTTTAATGCGCTGACCGAGGTCAAGGGAGAAGTAGAATTTATCTTGGTTCATCCACCGGGAGCCCCTAAGTATCCCACTTCCGACCCTAGGGTACAGCAAATAGTCAGTCCCTTGCGGGGAGAAATTATTCAACGTGCCACAGGTTTGATCAATGCTACCGCTCCCTATACATTGACAATTAATTGTGATGAGTATATCAATCCCGACATTTCAGAAATTAGCCGTCAATACTTTTCCCGATTTCCTGATAGTTGGGTCATGAGACTTAGCCGGAAAGATGTTGAATTTGGTAAAAAAGAAATTCTAGAAGCTCCTTGGCTTTCACCAAAACTGATCGAAAAACTAGAAGTTTGTGGTAGGTCTCAAGGTAACTCTAAGCTATACGAACAAGGCAACTACCTATTGGAAATTCCCATTACTCCTATCGATAATAAATTTGACGTAATGTGTATTTTTAGAGGAAGAAGAGATCATCGAGGTCCTCATACAGAGAATTTTGACAAGAAGGTTTGGAAAACTTCTATAGCACAGGAAACCCTGAAGGATCTGGTGGGGTTAATGCCTTTTATGGGTCCGTTTAAGTATATTCCCTTTTGGTGTCTTGATCGAGTTTTGGGACTAGCTATACAAGCGAAGTTTTTTGAGCAAGGAAAAGGCAAAATTATTGGTCATCTCTTACCGATGCCAGAACAAATTCGTATTGAAAATAATCCACCTGAATACATACGATTTAATCGTTATGGTGTACTTTCTGAACTTTACTTAATCAGACGTTTTCCCCAGTACGGATATATGTGGAATCTCGTTATTCCCAACATCTTAAATGTGCCGCGAATCTTTATTCGTTCTCGCTTGGGTAAAGAGGTATGAAATATCAGTCTATCTGTAATCTCCCAAGTAAGTAAGTATTAAGACTTGCTTCCTATTTTTTAGCTGTTAACCTTAATTTAGCTTTTTAAATATTTGCCTAATTTTAATTTTCACACCGTTGTAAAATTCTTCAAAAAATAGATTCCAAAAGTAGCCATACTGGGGAAATTGTTTCACTAACAACATCTCTACCAACACTAACAATCGCACTGTTTTTAAGGAATAAGGCCTAACAATATATCTGATTTGACCAGGTTCGGGCATCCAATGACCAATACAAGCACCTGTTTGAAAAAATTTAGCTTGAATATATAGTCCGATTGCCCTATCTAATCCCCAAAGAGGCAACCAAGTTAAAAGTTCCGCCATTCTTGTCCCTTGAAACATTTCTGTGAGAGCTTCTTTAACTGCTGGACTTTTCCAAATGGTATTATTAAAAGGTTCCACATGACTTCCATGAATGTCTTTTCTCTTAGCGTAGGGCCAGAGAGCAACTTTTATATCAAAATGATTTTCTAGAGGAGCAATGGGAACTTCTATCAAATCCTGATAGGAATCTTCTCTTTTTCTGGCAATCCTAAATTGCTCAAGAGATGGCAATTGCTGCCAAGGTCTTTTAATTTTTTCTTCATCCAAGTAGTCTATTTTTTCTTTAAACAAACGCAGCATCCAACTCTGAGGAAATTTCTCAAAGTATTCAAAAGTTAGGGATACAACGTCCGGATGCACGAAGTCATCATCATCTAAAGCCAGTATATACTGACCCGTGGCGTTCATTAAACCGAAGGCTCTTTGAGGTGTTTCTCCTTTGTAGAGACTGTATAAAATTTTTACTCGTGGGTCAGCTATGAAGACCGCAGTTGTGCCAGGAGGGTAAACTAAAATAAATTCTACATTTCCCTGCACGGATAAAAGTTGTTGTAACCAATATTCGGAAAAATTTCCGATGGTCGGACTAACAATAGATAATATCGGTTGATTGAAACTAGCAAGCATCTCTGGTGAATTTATTGAGAAATAATTTGACGATACCAACACAAATTTGCTGAACTTAGGTGACTACCAAGACTCTCTCAAAAAAATACTTTTCAGATGAAAGATGGTAATTCTTGTTGACTCTTATTGTAATCTTGGGGAATGCCTATGTCAATAAAATATTCGTCAGAAATCAAGCCATACATGGGAATTTTCTCGGCATAAACTTTGATAAAGTCGTCCTCAAAAGAAAATTTTGATGGCAGATCAAAGCTGGATAATATGTTTTTACCTACACAATATATGCCGCCATTAATATAGCCTTTATGTTGATATTTTTTGGATTCAAACCCGATAATTTTTTGGTCATCGTCTAGCATAACATTATTATAACGATCAAAGTCAGTTAGCGGCTTCAGAGCAACAGTTATCAGGGATTTTTTTTGACTATGTAAATTAATTAAGGCGGATAAATTGACATTAAACAAGGTATCTCCGTTGACAATTAATGCTTGTTCGGTTTCAATTTTATTGAGTGCCAACCGGATTGCTCCTCCAGTTCCCAAGGGTGTATCTTCTATCAAATAAGTCAGTTCGTATTCCTTGTATTTATAACCAAAATGATCGATAATTTTCTGATGTTCATAGCCCACAGAAACTAAAAATTTGTTGGTAATTTTTTGAGAGATTAGGTAATCTAATAGATACTCTAAAAAAGGCCTGTCGGCAACGGGAGCCATGGGTTTTGGTAAAGTGTTGATCACCGATCGCAACCTGGTTCCTAACCCACCCGCCAGAATAATTACATCCATAGATACACCTCAAAAATTTGAATTATTGCCAATCTTTTAAAAACTATTTTTAGGGTTACAGGGATAATCCTTCCCCGTTGATGCTTGGTTTGCTATAATGTCCATGCTTGGGTTCCGTATTTGGTAAAGTGAAAATTAATCACTTGGCCTCCTGCTGCTTGCAAAGCTTTAGTTACTTCGATTTTCTTGGTAGGATCGACCATAAAGATAATAAAACCACCGCCACCAGCCCCCGATATTTTGCCTGAATAGGCCCCGGTTTCCCTCGCTACCCGATAAATGCGATCAATCTGCGGATTACTAATTAATTTCGATAATTTCTTTTTCGCTTCCCAAGAAGTTCTCAGAATTTCTGCTATCCCCATAAAATCTGATTTAAGCAGTGCTTCTTTAAAGAGAATTGCCTCTTTTTTGAGTTGATGGGTAGCGGTGATCGCTTGTTCATTTTTTTCTTGGACATTCTGAATTTGATCCTCAATTACTTGAGATGAGTAGCGAGAAATGCCTGTATAGTAGAGGATCAGAGAGACTTCCAATTCATTGATCACCCAATTTTTAATCCGCAAAGGATTAACTATGACTCGATCTTGTTCATAAAATTCCATAAAATTAAAACCGCCAAAAGTGGCAGCGTACTGATCCTGTTTGCCCCCTAACCAGCCTAGATCAATTCGTTCGATCTCGTAGGCTAAATGGGCGATATCATACTCACCTAGGGGTAATTTTAACAGTTCCACAAAGGCTTTAACCATGGCTACCGCTAGGGTAGAAGAAGAACCTAATCCCGAACCAGCCGGCGCATCGGAAAAGGTAGTGATTTGCAGCGGCAAAGGTTGCCCTTGATTAAAGTCTTTAATCAAACGATTATAGACCGCTTTATGCAGATCGAGAACGCCGTTATAGGGGAGAGGAAACTGGAGGGTTTCTATTTGTTGTTCTCCTCGATCGGCGGCAACAAAAATGACTTGTTTGTCAGTAATTTCCGTGACTGTACAGTAGGCATAGAGATCGATAGTAGCGTTGAGAACGTAACCCCCATAAAGACTACAGTAGGGCTCCACATCGGTGCCACCACCACCTAAACCTAATCTTAAAGGAGCTTTGGTTCTGATGATCATAGGTAGGCTGTTTAGGTTGATTTTTTGCTAGGAGATTTTAGTTAGGAAAGAGCGCTTCTTCGATCGCTAAACAAATAGTATGGAGAACAAAACCATGACCTTCTTGAATGCGCGGGGTACTGGTACTAGGAATCATCAAACAATAATCGGTTTTTTGCTCTAGAGCTAATCCCTTCGCCCCAGTTAAACCGATGCTAGTGAGACCTTTTACTTGACAAACTTTGAGAGCCTGATGGATATTAGCGGAATTTCCCGAAGTGGAAATACCGATAAACACATCGCCAGGGTTTCCTTCCGCTTCTATCTGGCGGCTAAAAATATATTCGTAGCCATAATCGTTGGCAATCGCTGTTAAACTGGCGATATCGCTATTGAGGACGCGAACTGGTAAAGACTGTCTTTCTTTCAGAAATCGGCCGTGCAGCTCACCGCCAAAATGGATAGCATCGGCGGCACTGCCTCCATTACCAGCCACTAATACTTTGTGGTTATTGCGATAAGCATTGATACATACTTGGCAAATCTCTTGGATTTTTTCTAGATATTTTGTCTCGGTTAGTAGGTTTTTTTTCAGGACATAAGCTTCCTCCAATTCAGTCTTGATTAAAATTGACAGAGACGGATCACTCTGGAAACTATCCAATTTTTTGTTTGATTTTTCCACCATTGGCATAGGTTTGATTTTCCAATTTTTATTAGTTGAATAAATTTAACTCTCAATCATTCTGTCATTATATTGAATAGTATCAAAAGACGAGAATCGCTCTCCATTAATTGGGTATAAAACCCCTAGCACGGTAGAATTGATCACGGGACAGGAAAAACAGGCCAATGATAGTTCTAGAAAAACCTAGAGCGATCAAGTCAAAAGAGTGATTTTTTGCCAGTTATTCTGGGAATATACCACAAACGCCCCAACCCTAGCACAATTTGTTTTGTTTGTGAATAAACTTTTGATCTATTCTGACCGAGACGAGGGATTTCTGAGCGGGGGTTCAACCTTTGCCAGTCTTGGCCTTTTGTTTGGCTGGACAAAAATGTTAACAATTCCTGACAATACCGCCGATATAATCAAAAGCCCAAAGGCCTGACGGCGTATAATATGCCCTGATTGCTATACCCTGACATCTAGATAGTAAAGAGAAGCAATTTAGCCGAGAAAACTAGCACAAATCGCGACAATCCCTCGAATTTTGTCTGTCCATCGGTTCAAGCTCTCGTCTCTGACAGAAGAACTGAGAATTCTAGTCCCCGACTCGAAAAAGTCCAACATCAATGAATCCTTTCCCCGCAATTTCCGTCAATGACGGCCACCAGAAATACCCGTCTCCGCCACATTTTGGCAATTCTGACCGCGAAAGCGAAGATAGAGCAAAAAAGAACAAAGCCTTATTTCTCGATCGAGATGGGGTAGTTATTGACTATATTCCCTATCTGAGCAAACCAGAACAGGTGAGCATTCCCGCCGGGGCAGCGGCTGCCTTAAAACAGTGGCAGGATGCGGGTTATCTGCTGATCATCATCACCAATCAATCGGGACTTGCTAGGGGCTATTTCACTTGGGACGATTTGGCGGCGATTCACGGGCGTATGATTGAGGAATACCGACAATTGGGCGTGCATTTTCACGATCTTGCCATCTGCCCGCACCATCCCGACGAAGGTTGTCCCTGCCGCAAACCCTCCCCCTATCTGCTGCTGACAGCCGCCCAGCAATACGGAATTGACTTAGCCGGCTCGTTGTTCATCGGCGATGCGCCCAGTGATCTAGAATGCGCCCTAGAAGCTGGTTGTCAGCCCGTATTACTCTTAACAGGGCGAGGAAAAGTCACCCTTGGGGAGATCGAGAAATACCCAGTTGAGATTCCCGTATATAGCCAACTAAAGGAAACGGTAGAATTATTGTCAAAAACCGCTGCCGAACCAGAATTATGAGAATATTAGTCCTTTTTTGCAATAACTTTCCCTATCCACCTAGTCGCGGGGCAACGGAGGGGAGAACTTTTAACCTGATCAAATGTCTTCACCAAAACCATGATGTCACCCTGTTTGCTCGTCGGGTAGAAAATGTCACGGAAACTCAGATCGAAGAATTAAAAACCTTTAACAATCATCTTGTCTTATTTCCGCCCCAGGAAATTCCCGAACCAGGCAAGGGACTGACAAAACTAATCGGTCAAACAGGGCGCTTTCTGGAGGCAATAGTACATATGACCCCTGCTAGTGTTCTTAGTTATCGTTCGCCGCTAATTCAAGAGCGAATAGATGAATACGTCGAGCAGCAAAAATGTGATGTAATTATCTGCGCTCAGAGTATCAGCGAGATTTTTATCCGGCCAGAATACCGTCAGCGAGTCAAAACCGTAGTAGATATTCACAGTTCCGTGTACGGTTGGACACGCAATCATTTGGATAGAGGAGCCTCCACCTATCCCCTGCGGGATTTTCTCTATCTGCCCCTACTCTATCAGTACGAAAAACGTTACTGTGCCAAGTTTTCGCAATTGGTGGCCACTACCGATTATGATCGCGAACAATTATTAAAAATCCTCCCGGATGCACGGGTGGATATCGTGCCTAATGGCGTGGATTTAGCCCTGTTTCCCTATCGTCCTCGGGATCCCGGCGGTCATAATTTGGTCTTTGTCGGTGCCATGAGTTCTACCCATAATATCGATGCCGCCCGTTTTTTTGTTTTAGAAGTCCTGCCAGTCATTCAACAGCGATATCCCGACACCACTTTAACCCTAGTGGGGGCAAACCCAGCACCGGAAGTTCTCGAACTGGCCAAGTATCCCGGTGTGAGGGTGACGGGAACCGTTCCCTCGACAGTGGAATATTTACACCGAGGAACCGTTTGTGTGGTTCCCCTGCGGGTGGGATTGGGAATCAAGACTAAAACTCTAGAATCCATGGCCGCGGGGATTCCGATTGTCGCCAGCGATCGCGGTTTAGAGGGTTTAACGGTGGCAGCAGCGGGAATTCCCCCTAGGGCGCTGCGGGCTAATAGTGTTGCTGAGTACGTTGCAGCGATCTCTAGGTTGTTCGATGATCCTTCTGTGCGAGAACAACTGTCCCATAATGGCCGGGCGATGGTGGAATCGGAGTACACCTGGGAGCGAGCGGGACAAAGATACGAGGAAATTTTGCAGGACTAATATTATTTCTTAACCCCGAAATTTCCCTCGAGACTTTTAGAGGGTTTTACCGCTATAAAAATTGATTTTTTGGAGCCTAATCATGAAAGTTTTAATAGTAGGAAATTACGTCAATGATCGGCAGATCAGTATCAATCGTTTTGTCGGTTTAGTCGAGAAAGGACTCAGACAAAAAGGACACGAAATTCGGCGAGTGCAAGCACCGCCTATTTTCGGTCAACTGAAGCCTTCTCCCCAGGGAATCGGCAAGTGGTTAGGGTACATCGATAAGTTAATTATTTTCCCAGTGCAGTTACGTCAGCAGCTTGATTGGGCCGATATCGTCTGCATTTGTGATCAAGCTTTATCCTATTTAACTCCCTATCTAAAAGATCGCAAATATTTTGTTATCTGTCACGATATGCTGGCCATTCGTTCCGCCCTAGGAGAAATTCCTGAAAATCCCACCAGTTGGACGGGAAAACAGTATCAGGCGATGATTTTGCGAGGATTAAAACAGGCTAAATATGTTGTCTGTTCTTCCGAAGCTACTCGTGCCGATGTTCTCCGTTTAACTAAAATTGCTCCCGAACAAACGGAAGTAATTGAGGATTGCTTGAATCAGGGATACGGTCCGATGACAAAAGAAGCAGCAGTAGCTCTGGTGGGCAAATTTAATATCAACCGTGATTATCCTTGGCTAATTCATGTCGGAGGCCGCCAATGGTATAAAAATCGATTGGGATTGCTGAAAATATTCAAGAGGTTAATCACTTTCCCTGGTCTGGAAAATTGCCGATTGATCCTGATGGGAAAACCTTTGCTGCCGGATATGCGAGAATTTGTTAATCAGAATAACTTGTCCGCACAAGTAATCGAATTAGGAACCGTCTCTGATGATGACTTACGCGCCTTTTATTGCCTAGCAACTGCTTTAATTTTTCCCTCCTTTCAGGAAGGATTCGGTGTTCCCGTGATTGAAGCTCAATCCTGTGGTTGTCCCGTCTTTACCTCCAATCGTCTCCCCATGACTGTTATCGCTGACGATGCGGCAGTGTATTTCGATCCCACCGAACACGAGGCTGCCGCTACTATTATTGCAGAAAATCTTCTCGCTCCCGATCGCCTGGAAGATTTGAGGCAAAAAGGTTTTATCAATGCCACTCGCTTTACTTACGAAAGAATGATCCAATCCTACGACCAATTATTGCCAAAATTGTAGTCTAGAGCTTTTTGGCGACTCATTAAGTACCTAAGCAAAATTAATTACACATTTCGATAAAGCTTTTGCCTATTGCCTTTTGCCTATCCTAACCAAGAAATTAATTTTGCACGACTACTTATCATCATTCCTTACATCAAAACAGCACAATTACCTGTTATCTCCCGAAATAACAAACTACCATCGGTCAAATTGAGCAGCGGATCGGCAGCCCGTTCAGGATGGGGCATCATTCCTAGCACATTTCCTGCTTTATTGGTAATTCCTGCAATATTATTTAACGATCCGTTAGGATTTCCTGACTCATTTACCTCTCCTGTGGGAGTGCAGTAGCGAAAGAGAATTTGACCGTTATCCTCCAGGGATTTTAACGTATCTTCTGCGGCATAATAACGCCCTTCCCCGTGAGCAATCGGCAAATTAACCACCTGTTGTGGTTGATAGCCTCGCGTCCAGACAGATTGATTATTTTCCACTTTTACCGGCACTCGATCACAAATAAAATGTAAATCGCGATTACGAATTAACGCACCGGGTAGCAGCCCAATTTCCGTTAATACCTGAAAACCATTACAGATGCCTAAAACTAATTTACCTTTTTCGGCTTCTTCTCGGACAGTTTTCATCGCTGGCGAAAATCGAGCGATCGCACCACAGCGCAAATAATCGCCGTAACTAAATCCCCCCGGCACCACAATCACATCCACATCCCCTAGATCCGTCTCTTGATGCCAAATATAGCGGGTGGGTTGCTGAAAAATACCCTCTGTCACCGTTGCCACATCTCGATCGCAATTCGATCCGGGGAAAACAATAATCCCAAACTTCATAATTTTTAACTTGGTTAAGTTTTTTAGCAGAAGGTGACAGATAAATTTTAATTATTTGCCCTACCTCCCGTCTTCTGACTTCTATCTACTGACAATGCAAATCAAAGCGATAATTTTCAATTACAGGATTAGCCAATAGTTGATCGCACATTTGATCCAATTGTTCGCGGGCGCTGGTTTCGTCTGCTGCTGTCACGGTAAGCTCAATATACTTACCAATTCGCACCCCGGCCACAGTATCATAACCTAATTGCTTTAATCCCGACTCTACCGCTGTACCCGCCGGATCGAGAACCGAAGGGCGCAGGGTAACATAAATAAAGCACTGATAATTTTTTGGCATAGAATTAACTTTGATCGCTGACCTTTTTGATATGAAATCCCAACGCACCCGATCGCAAGAGCGCATTATCCACTTACTCAAAACCTTAAATCGGGCAGTATCCGCTCAGGAATTGTTTGTGGAACTCCGTCAGCGTGACCAAAATATGGGGTTAGCCACTGTTTACCGCGCCCTAGAATCCCTAAAATTACAGGGTGCAGTGCAGGTGAGAACCCTAGCCACAGGAGAATCCCTCTACAGTTCCGTTCAGCAGGATCAACACCATCTTACCTGTATTCATTGCGGTCGGTCTATCGTCTTTAATGAGTGTCCCGTTCATGAATTGGAAGAAAAACTCGAAAAATCCCACCAATTCAAGGTTTATTACCATACTCTCGAATTTTTTGGACTTTGCGATCGCTGTCAACCCAGCTAAGTGTGGTGTGTACTACATTTAAACTGCTGATCGGGAAAATTTTAGTACAAATGATCGGGCTGGCAACTCCAGGGCCGTCTTAGAACAGTTAAACTGTTGTTTGTCCCTGGGCTGTTTTCAGGGGGATTAACTCCGGTTGACTGTATTGATGATGACTGTTGAGGGGGGATAACAAGGGGAAAAAGAGCTGATGTAAACTAATTAATTGAGCGAGGGTTTTCTTGAGATGGGTACGGGGAACGATCGCATCGACAAACCCGTGTTTTAACAAGTATTCCGATGTTTGGAAACCTTCCGGTAATTTCTCGCGCAAAGTCTGTTCAATTACCCGCTTCCCAGCAAAACCGATAGTAGCCTTCGGTTCAGCGATAATAATATCTCCCAACATGGCAAAACTGGCCGTGACTCCTCCCGTGGTGGGATTAGTCAAGACGGGAATATAAAGTAACTTTGCTTCCCGATGCCGGTTAAGAGCGCCAGAAATCTTGGCCATCTGCATTAAACTTAACATTCCCTCCTGCATTCTCGCCCCGCCGGAAGCGCAGATGATCACCAGGGGTAAACTTTCATCGGTAGCTCGTTCCGTCAAACGACAGAGTTTTTCTCCCACCACCGATCCCATGCTACCCCCCATAAAACGGAAGTCCATCACCCCTAAAGCTAAGGGTAAACCATCGATCGTCCCCGTTCCCGTCCGGACAGCATCCGTCAGACCAGTTTTTTCTTGGGTTTCTCGCAGGCGATCGCTATAACTTTTCCGATCGCGAAATTTGAGCGGATCCGTCGGTCGAATCTGTTCATCAAGGGAATTCCAAGTATTAGCATCCACTAACTGGCGAATTCTTTCTTCACTTTCCACCCGATTATGATGACCGCAATCGAGACACACCAGTTGATTAGCTAATAAATCCTTCGTATAGGCCAAAACGCCGCAATTGGGGCATTTTGTCCATAAACCATCGGCTATTTCCCGTTCCTGTTGTTGTTGAACCTTGGGTTCTGTTTTTTGGCGATTTGCAAACCAATCAAATAGAGACATAGTTTAAAATAAAGATAATTTATCGACTTTCTTCTAGAGGACTTAATAACAAAAGTGCTGTCCAGCGATCTTGGGGACGTACTTGTAGAGCGGCCTGATGACCCTGGCCGCAATAAATACCAGGGCCAATAGCGATAACGCGACTGGGGATGTCGTGAGCTTTGGGCATTTCCTGCAGCCAATCGGCTTCCCAACTACTGGGGGTTGTTCTAATGGTGATCCAAGACACGGAAGACTATTGTATCAAGATTTAATTACAGGATAACTTTTTTACAACAAAGGGAAAAAAATGGTTTGATAGGCTGAGATGATCTTATCACTCCAAAAGACACTCATCAGAGCGCCGAGGGCAAGAAATGGCCCAAAGGGTATAGCTTGTTTTTTCCCCATTTTACCAAGAAAAATGCCCATAATACCGATCCCTGCCCCAATAGCGCAGGCCAGAAAAGCGGTGACTAATAATGCTTGCCATCCTAACCAAGCACCGATCATGGCCGCTAATTTGGCATCTCCTCCCCCCATGGCCTGTTGTCCGAGGGCAAAACTTCCCCCCCACCGGATCAGATCAAATAACCAGACTCCTAAAACCGCACTAGCGATCGCTGAAAAAAGATAGACAACACTTTGATTATTTTGCCAACCTAAAAGAGTCTGAAAAACTATCCCTAAAACTAATCCCGATTGGGTGAGGGAGTTAGGAAGCGTCATCGTGTCAAAATCAATCAAAGCTAAAGCTAATAACCAACTGAGGAGAATCCAATAGCCGAGGGTCTGCCAAGAAAAGCTAAAATCTCCTAAAACCAGACAAAATAATAAACCAGTAAAAGTTTCGATCGCTGGATAACGGACAGAAATCGGGGTTTTGCACCAGCGACAGCGACCCCCTAGCCATAACCAGCCGAAAACGGGTATATTCTCGCTTTTCCCCAACCTATGGTGACATTTCGGACAGTGGGAAGGGGGATAAACTAGAGATATCCCCTGAGGTAATCTATAGATGACCACGTTTAAAAAACTGCCCACCGAGGCACCCAAAGCGAAGACAAAGGCAAAAGTAACTAGATGAAAGAGGGTTTCCATCCTTAAACTGGCAGATAATTGATTAGTTTGTTATCGCCTATTATAGGTGATAAGGATGCCACTATCTCTCCTCTTAAGCATCCAGTAATAATACTTCAGGCTCATCCCTAAAGGTGAATTTTCTTCTGGGCTTTTTTACTGGATAATTAGCGGGGATAACCCTACATAATGGGTGTAAAACCTCACTATCAGCCCCAAGGGGAACCTGACAAAATTAAACTATCGCAGTCAACGAGGACAAATTAATGAAACCGATTGTTGAATCTTTTTACAACTGGTACAGCAGCAAAATCACTCACCCTAAATATCGTTGGATTATCATTCTGGGAACTATGGTTTATCTTTTTAGCCCCCTCGATATTTCTCCTGACATTTTCCCGATTATTGGTTGGATCGATGATGGGATTGTCCTCACCCTTTTAACCACGGAATTATCGCGATTAGTTCTTGATTATCGCAACCGCCGTCCCGGGAGAGTAAATAATCAAACTGAAGTTTCTTCCCCAACCAATACCGTTGATACCGATGCTGTGGAATTCTGAATTCAGGAGATTGCTGTTATTTATTCTCCCCATCTCCCTAAACTGAAATCAAAGAACTATCGACGCTGGCTAAAAGTGTTTGCACCTCCTCATCGCTGGTTTGGGAAAAGTCCTCGTACCAAAGAGAAATTGATCTCAATTCGTAGGGTTTATGTAGGCAAATTACTCGATCAACTAATTTTTCTAATTGATCACAGACTTCCGGTGGCGCAACAGGAACAGCAATAATAATAGCAGCGGGATTTTCAGCCTTAAGGGTCAGAATCGCCGCTTTAATCGTTGCTCCCGTAGCGATCCCATCATCTACTAGAATAATCGTTTTTCCCGTCACGTCTGGAAAGGGGCGTTCACCTCGATATAAACGATCGCGTCGCTCTAATTCGATCATTTCTTCCTTTGCTACCCGTTCCATCATCGCCTCCGATAGGTGCAAGTCTTCAACGACACTTTCATTGATTACCCGCACCCCATTCTGACCGATCGCCCCAAAAGCTAACTCTTTGCGCTCCGGTACACCTAATTTTCGCACCAAACACAGATCTAGCGGTAAATGTAACCTTTGGGCAATTTCAAAGGCGATCGGAACCCCACCCCGGGGCAAAGCCAAAACTAGCACCCCAGCACTATTGGTATATTCTGTCAAGTAACTAGCTAATAGTCTCCCTGCTGATCGCCGATCTTTGAGCAGATAAGTCATAACTCCCTCCTAGGGGCTAATCCCCGTGGGGATCCCTAGTCTCCCCTGACTTTATTCTATATTTCTCCGCTAATCTCTAGCTGAAATGTTAAGAAATTTAGCGAAGGCTTGACATTTTTTCGGCTAACCGAAGTTTTTCCAGGCCGGAGATCGGCTAAAATCTTAGGCAAAAGGGTTTTGTAAAGTTAGGTAACAAACATGAATCAAAGTTTAAGTGATGCGCTAGAGCCGATCGCCGCTGCCTTTCGCAGTCTCGGAACTCCCGAACCGATCGTTCATTGGGGACATCCAGTCATGATGGGGATCGTGGTTTTAGTTATGGGTAGTTATACTGCCTATGCTGGTTGGCAAAGCCGTTTAAGCCAAGATGGGGAAGTAGTAGCCAAAAATCGGGCTGATCACCGCAAACTCGCCCCTTGGCTGTTTTTATTTATCGCTCTCGGTTACACCGGCGGTATTTTATCCCTAGTCATGCAGAAACATCCCATCCTCGAAAGCAGCCATTTCTGGACAGGATCGATCGCGATCGGTTTATTAGCTTTCAATGGATTATTGTCCCTCACTGGCTTCGCTGGCGGGAAAAAAGAACTTTTCCGGACTATTCACGCCTATATCGGCAGTATTGCCCTAATTTTACTGCTAGTTCACGGTGTTTTTGGTCTTCAGTTAGGATTATCTCTCTAGTTGGTTTATTCATGGCTTCGGGTGGGCTAATTCCCACCCAGAAATTTTTCACCACAGAAGACCGGGGCCAAGGCCCATAATTGAAGAAATCATGACTTTAAGCGCTATTGTCCGGATTCTGCGTTTAGAATTAACAGGTAATTCGCCAAGAAGGTATCGTCACGCAACGAGGAGATAGATATTTTGAAGAAAGTAGAAGCGATTATCCGACCCTTTAAACTGGAAGAGGTGAAAATCGCCCTAGTTAACGCGGGCATCGTCGGCATGACTGTCTCCGAAGTTAGAGGTTTCGGTCGTCAGAAAGGTCAATCGGAACGTTATCGCGGTTCCGAGTACACCGTCGAATTTCTCCAAAAACTCAAGATCGAGATCGTCGTCGAAGATAAGCAAGTCGATATGGTCGTCGATAAGCTGATTTCGGCAGCCCGTACCGGTGAAATCGGAGACGGTAAAATCTTCATCTCCCCCGTGGAACAGATCGTCCGCATCCGTACCGGAGAAAAAGACCTGCAAGCGATTTAACGTCCAAACAAGGGATGATAGTACAATGCTGTCATCCCCCTCCCCATTGAAACTAATCCCCATCGAGCAGTGTAACCTAATTTGATAGCGACCACCAACGACCGATTCCCCCAAACCAAAACTTTGTACCTCACCATTAAGACAAATACTATAATTGCAATCTGCTGAATATCAGTTTAAGCCTTGCTATAAAAGAGTTTTGCGAATTTTTTGGCTAAAAAAGTGCCAGAAACCTGAAGGGATGACAAGCAGATTGAAAGTGAGAAAGGGTGTGGGGGATAGGGAAAAACCTTGAGACTTTCCCCGCAATGAAGACGAGAGAATTAAGTTAATCAATTTCAAGGGTGACAGCGAGGAGATTTTCCCAAAAAACCACAGGCTAGACCCTTCACCCAGCCTAGGCTTCAACCTCATTGTCACCCCTTCCTTCAGCCAGACTAGATAGGATCATTGTCGGTGACTGAAAAAACCTCTTGCCTAAAAAGTCACAAATGTTATATAATGTTTGATCGTGGCCAAAATCGGTCTTAGGTGGTGCTAAAGGCACTGCCGAGCAGAACCGCCTTGGTCGCTCGGTCTTCGCCGGGATACTGAAGATCAACCCTTTAAGTCCCCAAGAAACAAAGACCAGCAACAATCTAGGCAGAACCAGCAACCCTGTCTAGTCCTACTTACGAATTTAACGGGATGCCAGCTTAAATCACTCCCAAAAAGTCATTCAAGTTGGGCAGGCTGATAAAGCGGGAAAGATTTTTCTCGCTCCTATAGCCACGGCCACGTTATTTTTGATTGTCGTCTAGTAAAGATAAAGAGAACAATCCGTGTCTATCGGTATCCTCGGTACAAAACTGGGCATGACCCAAATCTTCGACAACAAAACGGGAGTCGCCATTCCCGTCACCGTCGTTCAAGCCGGTCCGTGTCCCGTCACCCAAGTCAAAACGAAAAAAACCGACGGTTATGAATCCATCCAAGTGGGATACAAAACCGTCAAAGAAAAAGCCCTCAACAAACCGCTACTCGGTCATTTAGCCAAAGCCGGTGTCTCCCCCCTGCGGCATTTAATCGAATACCGCCTCGAGGACGCATCCGCCTACACTTTAGGCCAAGAAATTACCGCAGCTATCTTCCAGGAAGGCGATTTAGTCGATGTGGCTGGAACCACCATCGGACGAGGTTTCTCCGGCTATCAAAAACGCCATAACTTCAAACGCGGTAACATGACCCACGGTTCCAAAAACCACCGTCTCCCCGGTTCCACCGGTGCCGGTACTACCCCCGGCCGGGTTTTCCCAGGTAAGAGAATGGCCGGACAATACGGAGCCACCCAAGTGACCATCCGCAAACTGTCCGTGGTCAAAATCGATAGCGAACGCAACCTGATCCTGATCAAAGGAGCCGTCCCGGGTAAACCAGGAACCCTGTTAAACATCACCCCCGCCAAGAAATTTGGTAAATAGGGCAAGGAAAGATTAAAGCCATGGTTAACTACACAGTCAAAAATTGGCAAGGGGAAGAAGCGGGAACAGGCACCCTGGAACTGAAAACCGCTAAACCCGAAACCGCCAAGCATCTAATTCACCGCGTCGTCGTCAGCCATCTAGCGGCGGCCCGCCAAGGTAATGCCTCCAGCAAAACCCGCTCGGAAGTGCGCGGCGGTGGTCGCAAACCCTGGCGGCAAAAAGGCACCGGTCGTGCCAGAGCCGGTTCGATCCGTTCTCCCCTCTGGCGTGGTGGCGGTGTCATCTTCGGACCAAAACCGAGAGATTTTGAGGTTAAGGTCAATCGCAAAGAGAAAAGATTAGCCCTGAGAACCGCTTTGATCAGCCAGGCCGATAACTTTATCGTGGTGGAAAGCTTCGCTGAACAATTCTCCCAACCCAAAACCAAAGAACTCACCGCTGCCTTAAGTCGCTGGGGAGCCAGTCCAGAGGAAAAAATTCTGCTGATTTTGACGGAAATTCCCGAAAATGTCTATTTATCGGGACGTAATATCTGCAATCTCAAAATTATTCGCGCCGATAGTCTCAACGTCTATGATGTCATCCTAGCCGATCGAGTTATCGCCACCGCCGCAGCCCTAGCTAAAATTGAGGAGGTCTATGGTGCTTAAAACTGAAGCCAGACAACTCGCCGATCTGATCCTAAAGCCGATCGTCACCGAGAAAGCTACCCTGCTCCTAGAACAAAATAAATACGTCTTCGATGTCGCATTGAAAGCGACTAAGCCGGAAATTCAAGCGGCGATCGAATTGCTGTTTGACGTGAAAGTAACGAAAGTGAACACCAGCCGCCCCTCTCGTCAGAAAAAACGCGTCGGCCGTTTCCTCGGTTACAAACCCCAATACAAACGTGCGATCGTGACCCTAGCGGAAGGCGACTCGATCGCCCTCTATCCCGACGTATAACCACCAAGAAACCCGATAACGGAAAACTAAACTATGGGTATTCGTTCTTTTAGACCTTTAACCCCCGGGACAAGGCAGGCGGCCATCTCCGACTTTAAGGAGATCACCAAAACCGAACCGGAAAAGTCCCTAACTCATCGCAAACACAGCAAACAAGGGCGTAATAATCGCGGTGTCGTTACCAGTCGTCACCGGGGCGGCGGCCATAAGCGCCTCTACCGGATTATCGATTTTCGTCGCGATAAACGGGATATTCCCGCCACAGTAGCGGCGATCGAGTACGATCCTAACCGTAACGCCCGCATTGCCCTGCTTTTCTACAAAGACGGGGAAAAACGCTACATCATCGCCCCCGCCGGTTTAGGCGTTGGTGACACCGTCATCGCCGGAGAAAACGCTCCCTTCGAGGTGGGTAATGCCCTCCCTTTAAGTCGCATCCCCCTAGGGACAGAGGTTCATAACATCGAACTCGTCCCCGGTCGCGGTGGTCAAATGGTGCGGGCTGCTGGTGGTTTCGCCCAAGTGGTAGCGAAAGAAGGCGATTACGTTACCATCCGCCTCCCCTCCAAAGAAGTACGCATGATCCGGCGTGAATGCTACGCCACCATCGGAAAAGTCGGCAACGCCGAAGCGAGAAACATCAGTCTCGGTAAAGCCGGTCGTACCCGTCACCGCGGTCAACGCCCCCATGTTCGGGGTAGCGTCATGAACCCAGTGGATCACCCGCATGGAGGTGGAGAGGGTCGCGCTCCGATCGGACGTTCCGGCCCGATGACTCCCTGGGGTAAACCCGCCCTCGGTCGCAAAACTCGCAACAAGAAAAAACGCAGTAGCGATCTGATCGTGCGCCGTCGTAACCAGGGTTAGAAATTATTACTTTACTTTTGACTGAAAATTATGGGTCGTTCACTGAAAAAGGGGCCATTTGTCGCCGGCCACCTGATGGAAAAAATCGAAAAACTCAACGCCCAGGGCAGTAAACAAGTGATTAAAACTTGGTCCCGGGCCTCGACCATCATTCCCGATATGGTCGGTCACACGATCGCCGTTCACAACGGCAAACAGCACGTTCCCGTCTATGTTTCCGAGCAGATGGTCGGTCATAAACTCGGTGAATTCGCTCCCACCCGCACCTTCCGCGGCCACGCCAAGAGCGACAAAAAGGCAGGACGGAAATAAATCAGCCGCTACTCCCTCAGTCGTCAGCTAGATAGTGGCCTCTGAGCAAGGCCGAAGAGTCGTGACCATAAATCACCAAGTTAGCTAATTTTCAAAAAATAAAAGCTGATAGCTGATGACTGATAACTGATAACTGATAACTGATAACTGAAATGACCATCGATACCTCTAACGAAGTCAAAGCGATCGCCCGCTATATTCGGATGTCACCCCTGAAAGTCAGACGGGTACTCGATCAGATCCGCGGTCGCTCCTATCGGGAAGCCCTAATTATTCTCGAATTCATGCCCTACCGGGCCTGTGATCCGATCCTGAAAGTCCTGCGTTCCGCCGTTGCCAACGCCGAAAATAACGAAGGACTCGATCCCGCCACTTTGGTGGTTAGCCAAGCCTTTGCCGATGGCGGACCGACCCTAAAACGTTTTCGACCCCGGGCCCAAGGCCGCGCCTACCAAATTCGCAAACCCACCTGTCATATCACCGTCGCCGTCGCTCCTAGCAACAAAGACTAATCACCTTAACTAAAAAAACCACAATGGGACAAAAAATCCATCCCCTCGGTTTTCGTCTCGGCGTTATCAAAGATCACAAATCTTGCTGGTATGCCGACGCGAAACGTTACCCCGAATTAGTGCAAGAAGATCGCCGCATTCGTAATTACGTCGAAAAAAACCTCGCTAATGCCGGTATCGCCGATATTCGCATCGAACGGAAGGCCGATCAAGTAGATATCTCCATCCACACCGCTCGCCCTGGGGTCGTCGTCGGTCGTGGTGGCACGGGAATCGAACAGCTGCGCCTAGGTTTGCAAAAAGCCCTCGGTGGCCAGCGTCAAATTCGTATTAACGTCATCGAAGTAGCTCGCGTTGATGCCGATGCCAACCTGATCGCCGAATACATCGCCCAACAACTAGAAAGACGGGTTTCCTTCCGTCGTGTTGTCCGGCAAGCCATCCAACGGGCGCAAAGGGCTGAAGTCAAAGGGATCAAAATTCAAGTTAGCGGCCGTCTCAACGGGGCAGAAATCGCTCGGACTGAATGGGTGCGGGAAGGACGAGTTCCCCTCCATACCCTGCGGGCCGATATCGATTACTCCTATAAAACCGCCAGCACCATCTACGGGATTCTAGGCGTGAAAGTTTGGATCTTTAAGGGCGAAATTATCCCCGGCCAAGAAGAAATTGCCGCCGCCGTTCCCGCTCAAGCACCGCGCCGTCAACAGCGTCGCCGTCAACAGTTTGAAGATCGCTCTAGCGAAGGCTGATCCCTAATATTTATCAGTGGTAAATAGCTCATGTTAAGTCCCAAAAGAACAAAATTCCGCAAACAACAGCGCGGACGGATGCGCGGGCTGGCCACCGGCGGAAATACGATTAATTTCGGCGATTTCGCCCTGCAAGCCACCGAACCCTGTTGGATTACTTCCCGTCAAATCGAAGCGGCCAGACGGGCAATGACTCGTTATATCCGTCGGGGTGGCAAAATCTGGATCCGCGTTTTTCCTGATAAACCCGTCACCCAACGGGCTGCAGAAACCCGGATGGGTTCCGGGAAAGGTTCCCCCGAATTCTGGGTGGCCGTGGTTAAACCGGGGTTCATTATGTTTGAGATTGCTGGGGTAGCCGAACCAGTAGCCCGGGAAGCAATGCGTCTAGCCGCCCAAAAATTACCGATTAAGACCAAATTTATCACTCGCGAGGAGGATTTTGTCTAATGGCTCTACCGAAAATCGCCGAAGTGAGGAAGATGAGTGATGACGACATCGCCGACGCTATCCTCGATGCCAAAAAGAAACTGTTTGAATTGCGTTTGCAGCAGGCCACCCGCCGCTTGGAAAAAACCCACGAATTCAAACACACCCGCCACCGTCTCGGCCAATTATTGACCGTAGAACGGGAGCGCCAACTAGCCCAGTCCACCCCGGAGGCATAACCCGCTATGGCAGTTAAAGAAAGAGTTGGGGTAGTAGTCAGCGACAAAATGGATAAAACCGTAGTGGTAGCCATTGAAAACCGCTCTCCTCACCCTAAATACGGCAAAATAGTCGTGAAAACCCAGAAATTTAAGGCTCACGACGCAGAAAATCAAGCCAAACAAGGCGATCGAGTTCGCATTCGTGAAACCCGCCCCCTCAGTAAAACCAAACGTTGGGAAGTGGCGGAAATATTAACCGATAGTTAAATTTCACCTAGGTAAAAACCGTGATTCAACAACAAACCTACTTAAATGTCGCTGACAATAGCGGGGCGCGGAAACTAATGTGTCTGCGGGTGCTGGGAACAGGTAACTGTACCTACGGTGGCATCGGTGACAAAATTATCGCCGTGGTTAAGGACGCTATCCCCAATATGCCCGTGAAAAAATCCGATGTGGTCACTGCGGTGATTGTGCGAACCCGTCAAACCGTCCGTCGCGATAGTGGCATGAGCATCCGTTTTGATGATAACGCCGCCGTGATTATTAATAATGACGGTAATCCCAAAGGTACTAGGGTTTTTGGTCCAGTTGCCCGGGAATTGCGCGATAAAAACTACACCAAAATTGTTTCCTTAGCCCCAGAAGTTCTCTGATCAAAGTGAAAAGTACCAAGGCAATTGGCTGATGGCTAGTCTAAAACTTTTCACACTTTGAGGTCAAAAAAAATGAGTAAGAAAAACATTCAAACCCCGCCCCAAAGGCAAAAAATGCACGTTAAAAAAGGGGATGTCGTTCAAGTAATCGCCGGTTCCGATAAGGGCAAGGTGGGCGAAATTTTACGCGCTTTACCCCAAGAAAGTACCGTGGTGGTCAAGGGAGTTAATATCCGCACCAAACATACTAAACCCCAACAGGAAGGGGAATCGGGTCAAATCGTTACCTACGAAGCACCGATTCACAGTTCCAAAGTGATGCTCTATTCCGAGAAGAAAAAAATCGCCAGTCGGGTGGGTTATACCTTTACCGAAGACGGTCGGAAAGTGCGGATACTGAAGAAAACTGGCGAAATTATCGATTAGTTTCCCATCAATTCTAGTTCCTGACCAAGCCCAGGAAAAGCAAGCAGCAAAACTATGAGCCAAAAACTAAAAACCACCTATCAAGAAACCATTGTTCCTAAACTGAAAGAACAATTTGGTTATACCAATATCCACCAAGTACCTAAAGTTATCAAAATTACCGTTAACCGCGGTCTTGGGGAAGCTTCACAAAATGCCAAAGCTTTGGAGTCTTCCAAGGAGGAACTGTCCACCATCACCGGACAACAACCGGTAGTGACTAGGGCAAAAAAAGCGATCGCTGGCTTTAAAATTCGCGAAGGAATGCCCGTGGGTGTCATGGTGACATTGCGCGGCGATCGAATGTACGCTTTTTTAGACCGTCTCATTAATCTGGCCTTACCACGCATTCGCGACTTTCGCGGTATCAGTGGTAACAGTTTTGATGGTCGTGGTAACTACAGTTTAGGCATTCGTGAACAGTTGATCTTCCCTGAAATTGAATACGACAAAATCGATCAAATTCGCGGGATGGACATCTCAATCATCACCACCGCTAAAAACGACGAAGAAGGACGCGCCCTCCTCAAAGAGATGGGAATGCCCTTTAGATAAATCAATCAAGAGAAAAGGAAACAGTGACCGGTAAATAAGTGAACAGTACACAGTAAACAGTAAACAGTCAACAGTCAACAGTGATTGAGTGAAAAGACAGCAGGAACCTGCTATTTAATACTACTCACTTAATACTCAAATCTGATAACTGACCCACTGATAACTGATAACTGATAACTGATAACTGACCACTGATGTTGATCCCAATTTAGGAGAAAAACAGGTAATTCATGTCTGCTAACGATACCATCTCGGATATGCTGACCCGCATCCGTAACGCTTGCGCGGTTCGGCAGACCACTACTCAAATCCCCACCACGCGGATGACGCGCAGTATTGCTCAAGTTCTCAAGGACGAAGGCTTTATTGCTGACTTTGAGGAAGTGGGTGAGGGGATTAAATCTCAATTAGTGCTTTCCCTCAAATATAAAGGCAAAAACCGTCAACCGATCATTACTACCCTCACCAGAGTCAGTAAACCGGGCCTGCGAGTTTATTCCAACAGTAAAGACTTGCCTCGCGTCCTCGGTGGCATTGGCATCGCCATTGTTTCCACCTCCAAAGGCATTATGACCGATCGCGAAGCGCGTAAACAAAACGTTGGCGGCGAAGTCCTTTGCTACATCTGGTAAACAAGGATAAGCTATCAGCCGTCAGCCTTTCCCAGTTTAAACCCGATAGCTGACCCACTGATAACTCTTCCCTGATATCTGACCCACTGATAACTGATAACTGTTATGTCTCGTATTGGCAAACGCCCGATTCCTATTCCCAATAAAGTCACCGTCGATATCGATGGTGCTACCGTGACGGTGAAAGGGCCCAAAGGAACTCTCCAGAGAACCCTACCCACCGCCGTCACCATCAATAAAGATGGCGAAACCATCCTCGTTACCCGTCAGGATGATTCGCGTACCGCCAGAGAACGCCACGGACTCTGTAGAACTCTAGTAGCCAATATGGTGGAAGGAGTTGCGACTGGCTTTCAAAAACGCCTAGATATCCAAGGGGTGGGCTACCGCGCCCAGGCGCAGGGTAGTAAATTAGTTCTTAATGTTGGTTACAGTAAACCCGTGGAGATGGAGATGCCCGATGGTGTTTCCGTCGCCGTAGAAAACAACACCCAAGTTATCGTCAGTGGCATCGACAAAGAAGCGGTCGGTAACACCGCCGCTAAAATCCGCGAAGTTCGTCCCCCCGAACCCTATAAAGGTAAAGGGATTCGCTATCTTGGTGAAGTTGTCCGTCGCAAAGTTGGTAAAGCTGGCGGTAAAGGCGGTAAAGGAGGTAAAAAATAAACCATGAAACTTAGTCGCAAAGAATCAGTCCGTCGTCGTCACCAGCGTGTGCGTCGCAAAATTAATGGCACTGCTGAACGGCCGCGTTTATCCGTATTTCGTTCTAATAACCACATCTACGCCCAAATTATCGACGACGTAGCCCAACATACCCTCGCGGCCGCTTCTACTCTAGAGGCTACCTTGCGCGGGGAATTAGAATCCACCGCTACCCAAGAAGCTTCGGCTGCCGTGGGTAAACTGGTGGCCCAACGGGCCCTAGAAAGAGGCATTGAACAAGTGGTTTTTGATCGCGGTGGCAATCTCTATCACGGTCGCGTCAAAGCCTTAGCAGAAGCGGCTCGGTCAGCCGGTTTAAACTTCTAAAATATCCTTTCAACACTGATAAAACTATGGCAAAACGTCGCAAAGGCAACCGCGAAAAAGAAAAAGAAACCACTTGGCAAGAGCGGGTTATCCAGATCCGCCGGGTTAGTAAAGTGGTTAAGGGTGGTAAAAAACTCAGCTTCCGGGCTATCGTCGTGGTCGGTAATGAAAACGGCCAGGTGGGAGTGGGAGTCGGCAAGGCAGGGGATGTGATCGGGGCCGTCCGTAAAGGTGTGGCCGATGGCAAAAAACAACTAATTGAAGTCTCCCTAACTAAAGCTAGTTCTATCACCCACCTCACCCGGGGCGCTTCCGGGGGCGCTCAAGTGATTATGCGTCCAGCTGCTCCGGGGACTGGGGTTATTGCTGGGGGTGCTGTCCGTACCGTTTTAGAATTGGCTGGGGTGAAAAATATCCTCGCTAAACAACTCGGTAGCGATAACCCCCTCAATAACGCTAGAGCCGCCGTCAACGCCCTGGAAACTCTCCGCACTTTCTCCGAAGTTGCTAAGGATCGAGGCGTATCTATAGAACATTTGTACACATAGAGAAATCACCATGAAACTCCACGAAATCGCCCCCCAACCGGGGTCAACTAAACGTCGTCGTCGTGTGGGACGGGGTATCTCGGCCGGCCAGGGCGCTAGTTGCGGTCTGGGAATGCGCGGACAAAAATCTCGCTCTGGGACGGGGACTCGTCCCGGTTTTGAGGGGGGACAAATGCCCCTCTATCGTCGGGTTCCCAAATTAAAGCATTTTCCTTTGGTTAACCCCCGTCAATACACAATCGTTAATCTGAGAAAATTAGCTTCTTTACCCGCTAATACGGAAGTTACCTTGGAAAGTCTCCTAAAAGCTAACATTCTCACCAGCAACGACGGCCCTTTAAAAGTTCTGGGTGATGGTGAAATTACCGTTCCCCTCAAGGTGAAGGCCGCCGCTTTTAGCAATAGTGCTAAAGAGAAAATTACCGCCGCTCAAGGTACTTGGGAAGAAATTTAACGGAGGCGGTCGGCGGAAGGCAGGAGACAGGAGACAGGAGACAGGAGACAGGAAACAGGAAACAGGAAACAGGAAACAGGAGACAGGAGACAGGAGACAGGAGACAGGAGACAGGAGATTATTTTTATTTATCCTTCCCATCCCCCCACACCCTACACCCCACACCCTACACCCCACACCCTAACACCCTACACCCCACACCCCACACC
>NZ_JADEVX010000279.1:0-4041 GCF_015207925.1 Microcystis sp. LEGE 00066
GGGTAGGGGAGAGGAGGCACTTTCCGATGTGGGGGATTTTTGCGGACTTTTACCGCTGCCACAGAAAAAGAATTCTTGACCTGCGGCACATTGACTTTGTAGCCAGAAGTAACCCCCACCTAAAATGCTCGCAGTGGCTAAAAGAGCGATTATTAAAGCAGTTGTTTCGTTTTTTTGAGACATACCCATCATTTGCTGACATTAGGGGGTCGATCGCCTGGACACCGGTGATCAATTGAAGTTTCGATGATATTATCTTAGTGCATGGAAATCCACTCTTAATTTAGGACTGTATATCATGACCCACGCACCTATATCCCCAGTCGTACTGGTTATCCTTGATGGTTGGGGTTATCGCCCGCAAAGGTCGGATAATGCGATCGCAATGGCGAAAACCCCGATTATGGATAGTCTCTGGGAAGTTTATCCCCACACCTTAATCCGCACCTCCGCTAAGGATGTGGGACTACCAGAAGGACAGATGGGCAACTCGGAAGTTGGCCACCTGAATATCGGAGCGGGGCGAGTTGTACCACAGGAATTAGTACGAATTTCCGACGCGATCGAAGATGGTTCGATTCAACAAAATCAGGCTTTATTAAAACTATGCGACGAGATTCGCCCTAAAAAAAGCAAATTACACCTGATTGGTTTGTGTTCTGAGGGGGGAGTCCATTCCCATCTCGATCACTTGCTGGGATTATTAGACTTAGCGAAAGTGCAAGGGATTAGCGATGTCTGCATTCATGTCATCACCGATGGTCGCGATACCAACGTCACCGACGGAATGCCAGCTATTAAACGGATTCAAGAACATATTAATAAAATCGAACTCGGTCGCATGGTGACTCTCAGTGGCCGTTATTATGCCATGGATCGGGATCGCCGTTGGGATCGGGTGGAAAAGGCCTATAACGTGATGACCAGTGATCAAGGTATCGACGGGCGATCGATCACAGAAGTATTACAGGCATTTTATGATCAAAATATTACCGATGAATTTATTCCCCCCACCAGAATTGCCCCGGGGGCGATCGAAGCGGGCGATGGGGTGATATTCTATAATTTCCGTCCCGATCGAGCTAGACAGTTGTGTTATGCCCTGACTATGCCCGATTTTGAAGATTTCGATCGAGATTTAATTTCTCCCCTCAGTTTTGTCACTTTTACCCAATACGATCCGAAATTACCGGTAGATGTGGCCTTTGCTCCCCAGAATTTAAATAATATTTTAGGACAGGTGATCGCTCAACAGGGGTTAAAACAGTTTCGTTGTGCAGAAACCGAAAAATATCCCCACGTCACCTACTTTTTTAATGGGGGATTAGAAAAACCCTTTGAGGGAGAAGTGCGCGAATTAATTCCTAGTCCGAAAGTCGCCACCTATGACCAAGCACCGGCCATGTCGGCAGCCACGGTGACAGCAGCGGTCTGTGGGGCGATCGAACAGGGGATCTATAGTCTTGTGGTAGTCAATTACGCTAACCCGGATATGGTGGGTCATACGGGCATTTTAGACGCGGCCATGAAAGCAGTGGAAACGGTGGATCTATGCTTGGCTAAGTTGTTAAGTAGCGTCAATAAATTGGGGGGAACAGTGTTAATCACTGCGGACCACGGTAACGCAGAAACGATGGTGGATGAGTCGGGTAATCCTTGGACCGCCCACACGACTAATCCCGTTCCTTTAATTTTAATTGAAGGGGAAGGGAGAAAAATACCCGGCCACGGTGGCGATGTGCAGCTGCGGGATGATGGTCGTTTAGCCGATATTGCCCCCACTATTCTGGAAATTCTCCAAATTCCCGTCCCAGTAGAAATGACCGGGCGATCGCTGATTAAACCGGCCGAAGTGGAAATTAAAGCCAGTCGCACTCCCGTCCGCATCTCGCTTTAACGAGTAAAAAGTCAATAAAGGGGAATTTTATGCTGAAAACCATCGAAGGTGTTTATCGAGATGGACAAATACACCTAACCGAGTTACCCAATGATATTAGCGATCGCTCACAAGTGCTGGTGACTTTTCTCGATCAAATAGATCCTAGCAAGCTCAGACAACTGATGGAGTATTTAGAGAGCATTGAGGGGATTCAGCAAGGTTTCGAGGAGATGAACTGCGGGAAAACCCGTCCTCTGTCCGATTTTGCCCAAGAAATGGCCGAAAAATATGGTATTTCAGGTTGAAATTACCCCAACTGCCACGGCACAGATCGAAAAAGCCTATCGCTGGTATCGAGTTTATAATGCTGAGTTTGCTGACCGTTGGTTTCGAGGATTAATGAATGCTATTGCGACTCTGCAAGAGAAACCAACTCGTTGTGCTTTAGCGCTCGAACAGACGATTTTTCTACCCAAAGAAGTCCGACAACTTTTTTATGGGAAAGGTAAAAATGTCTATCGAGTGCTTTTTACAATTAGAGATAGTACGGTTTATGTATTATATGTTCGCCATAGCGCCCAAGCACCACTAACAGTTGAGGATATAGAGGATGAAGAGGACTCCAGTTGATAACTAATTCAAAGCTGACGGCTTGATAACTGCTATACTTTGTAATGGAAAATAGAGAGTAATGATCATGACAGTGGTGCTGGTAGTACAGATTATTTGGGCGCTGGCGGCGGCCTTTCTGGCGATTTTGGTGTTATTACACAGTCCCAAAGGGGATGGTATTGGCGGTATTGGCGGTCAATCACAGATTTTTACCAGCGCAAAAACGGCGGAAAAAACCCTAAATCAGGTGACTTGGGCCTTGGGGACGGTATTTATCACCCTAACCATTGTACTGAGCGCCGGCTGGTTAAATCGCTAAATGCTAAGAGGTCGGTTCTCTTTTCTAGGACTCGCAGCCTTGGCGAGTCTTTTGCTGTTTTCCTATTCTCTGATTGCCGACAGTCGATCGCTACCGGAGTTAAAAACCCATCCTTTACCCGCTAATTTAGCCCAATGGCAAGAGCAAAACCAGTCCGGGGATTATTTTGATGCCGTGGAAATCAGTCCCGTGGGGGCGTTGATTTGGTCGCAATTTCCCGTGAAGATTTATCTTCAGAGCGATCGCAGTTCTTGGCTGAGTTTAGTACAACAGGCGATCGCTGAATGGGGGCAGTATTTGCCGATCGAGTTAGTAAATCGGGCAGAATTGGCCGATATCCTCATTAAAAGGGAGTTACCGCCATCGGGGGTTCGTTTTAATGCCGAAACCGGTAAGTTAGAACTGCCCCGGGTGCGTTCTGCCATAACACAATACGAGATTTTTGTCAAGGAAAATCGCCTAACTCATCGGATGAGTATCCAGATTAGTCCCAATTTAGCCGATCGGTCGGCCTTAGCGGCAGCGCGGCACGAATTAGGTCACGCTTTGGGAATTTGGGGTCATAGTCCCCTGGAGACGGATGTGATGTATTTCGCTCAAACTAGAGATATTGCCCCGATTTCTAGCCGGGATATTAACACTTTAAAAAAGGTTTATCAGCAGCCAACTAAGTTAGGTTGGCAGATGAATCAGCTAGGGTATCTAATACCTGAATAGGTAAATATTGCTCTTCAGTCGGTTCTGCTATTAAAAAGTATAAGTTATGGATATACTTAGTATAACTGACTAAGATCCAGAAGATTAACCATCGCTTAAACCTCTATTTCCTCTAGCCATGTTTTAATCGCACTGATTAACTTGGATTGTTGGGGTTTGGAATATTTGTTTGAGTAATTGTTTCGCTTCTTCTCTTTCTTCGTCTGATAAATAATCTTTTCCTTTGACACTGGAAAGATAGCCTTTGCTATTGCCGACAGCTTGAATATAACGCTGTTTTCCCTGATTAAAAATCTCTGTAAATCTCTGATGTTGCTGCCTTTGAATTTCGTTAGGTTGATTCATTATAAGTATAAGTAGGTAGGTGTTAAAAGTTGTCAAACACCCCCCTTATCAAGGTAGCAGGGGGGATCAGCACCCCCCTTATGGACTTGCGCTTTGATAATGTACCTTTTGGGCGAACGCAGTTCGCCCCTACATTGTGGACAAAATCCGTTACTGTAGGGGCGCAAAG
>NZ_JADEVX010000280.1:0-3995 GCF_015207925.1 Microcystis sp. LEGE 00066
AAAGACATTGGGCGATTTTTGTCAATTGTTTTTTATCTAAAGCGAACTAATCAATTAAATCCCTTACCAGATAAAGATTTTGTTGATTTATGCCCCCCTATCGAACCATAACAAGTAACGAAGAGCCGAATGTTCCTCAGTATTTGAAGCTACGTTGTGCTTATCTCAACGGCGATATTGCCTGAGTATTTTTACTCATTGCAAAACTGGGATGCTCCCGAATAGAACTACCGGGGATAATTGCTGTTTGGGTAAATTGGTCACGAAAAATGAGGTTAAGATTACCCGTTTCTTCTCCTGCGGTTGCTCCCACATGAAGGGGTGCTAAGGTTTCAAGTATGCCATAACTTTTGTGATACATTTTTTGGTAAAAGTGAGTATTTTAGATGCTTAGGGATTATTCTAAACTAGGTTAACATTAATGTCAGGATTTTCTAAGATTTTGTTAATATTTTATCGTGGTATTTAGGCTATTAGGACAGCACAAAGCTATAGATTTATTCCTAATCAATTTCAACACCCTTTAATAATTCATCGATTTCTTTAGCCATTTCCTCTGTGTAAGGAGTGAGAGAAGAAGGGTTTTTAAAGGCATCTTCTACCAAAAAATCTAGGCTCTTCGTTACTTGTTATGGTTCGATAGGGGGGCATAAATCAACAAAATCTTTATCTGGTAAGGGATTTAATTGATTAGTTCGCTTTAGATAAAAAACAATTGACAAAAATCGCCCAATGTCTTTCTCTATAAGGGTTCCATCCCTTATAACTCCCGTCTATTGCATAAGACAAACCGAAGAACCAAAATCTAAAAACATACGCATCATTTTATTTTTGCTAATTTTTGAGCTTTGATTATTACAACTTTTTCGATAACCTAATAAAGCTTTTCGAGGAAATCTAGTTTTTAGTTTTGCCATAGCTATCACTTATTCTCGTCTCATTTACCCTACTCAATAATTATAGGCTTTATTTGGCAATATTTTCTAAGGGTAAGGCTAATCCGCAGCCCCAACGTTTGAGAGAAACCCCTTCGCTGGGGAACCAAGATTCCTGCCAATTTTGCCAAGATGGTAAGGGGTTTTTTAAGCGATAAACTGTTCCTGCGGGAACTGCATAACGTCCCCTAGATAAGCGCTTAATTTTATCTTTTCCTCCGAATCGATAACGATAGGTTATTGGTCTTTCGGTGTTGAGGGTTTCTAATTGCCAATCACTGGGATTGCGAGTTGATAGGCGATTTGTTCCCCAGATTGCGGCAGTAATGAGGGCAAAATATTGACCGACATCTTGATTAAATAAAGTTTGGAGATGGCTGCTTAGTTCAAGTGATTTAACTTCCACTAGATGGGATTCTCCACCAAAGCGATACCAGCCATTTTCTAGGGGTTGATTAGCTAAATAAACTAGACAAGCATCTGGATGTAACTGGACGGCATTTTCGAGGAATAATTCTCCAGTTTTTACCTTTCTTTGCTCCTCTAACAAACGCGGATGGAGATGGGGATGATATTGCCACGGAGAACCATAGGCTTTTTGAGGATTATACCATTGGTTGATAGGAATCCAACTATCTCGATCGAATTTTCCCTCAATTTGTTTACCGTCTTTCTCTTGCCATTTTTCTTGCCATGTTAAGGTGTGTTGAATTTTTCCATTGTCGTTATTTTCTTGGTCTTGAAAATAATTTGCGAGGGGTTTTTTAGCCAAATAAATAAAGGGAGTGGGGACAAAAAAGTTATCTGGTTGTTCACTGTTTGCCCAAAAAGGGCCGGCAATTTGTAAATCGCGAATATTGGTGGGATTGCTGTGAGCAAATAGTCCCGAAACTGTGGCAGCAGTGGGGGGAAAACGATTTCCTGAACGTCCAACTAGATTTTCTGGAGACAGAAACGGACCAGCACTACCGTAGAGAAATCCCAAAGGTTTAATTATGATCAGATATTGCAACATTTTTCTATGTTTAGGTGAGATGATTGGCCACTTTTGAGAGGTTAATTACCCAGTTATTTCTATCTTGGTGAGAGGTGGTATCGATGGGTATATTTTGATTAAAATAAAGGTTAAAAACTGCATTGGCAATATCGTGATTATCATCGGTAAAAGCGCGGCGATTTTCTAAAGTTGCTATATCATTATAGAAATGTGTCCAGTTTTTTCCTTCACTGCGATCGCAATAACTATCGAGGATATCTTTTAAGTTTTCCCAGGGACAAACCCACTCTAAATAGTTACCACTGTTAAAAAGGATTCGCACCGCGAGACGATTTTTACCTTGATTTTTAGCGGATTTTTCTGCTTCTCGACATTGTTGCAATATGTCACGCTGAGGAACTCCTGAAGCTGCCCAAACGAAACCGACGCTAACAGTTATATCCTGAGAATAACCGTGTTTTGGCCAGATTTTCCGATGAAATTGATCAAACCAATATAGACAATCTTGTAGGGTTAATTTTGGTTCGGATTTTTGTGGAAACAAAACCCCTAAAAAGTCATCTCCTCCTCCATAAATAATGCGACCAAAGTTAAGATGATTTTCTAGTTCTTCTCCCCATTGTCGCATTCTTTGACTAAATTCTTTTCTTGAGGATATGGACAGATTTTTTAGGTAATTTCCCATCCCGTCACCGTCCCCTTGAAACCATCCTGTATAGGATTTTTCCTCGTAGCGATTTAGTTCCACAAATTTTTTAGGAAGTTCTAGGTTTAAAGGCTTGCCAATATCATATAATGTAATCATTCTTTTGACTAATTCGGGAATGCTAAGACGTTCGGTTTGATCGAGGATAGCATTAGAAAGTTTTTGACTTAATTGCTGATAAAATTCGGTGATTTGCTGATTTTGTTGGGAAATACTAGAATATAAAGGATGGGTTTGATCCGTCATTCCATACCAAACAATGGCATCGGAACCGGATAAGCTAGAACTTTCTCCTTGCCAATTAATTCCCGTCCAATCTCGTTGATATTTTTTCTGTTGCAGACTTTTAAACGCACAATCGATCGAGTCCTCTTGCGCCCAGAAGAATTCCCAAGTATGATTAATCCATAGGTTCCATTCTCGTCGCCAAGTATAATTGTATTGTGGTAAATTTTGTTCAATCCAAACCCGACACTTATTAACCACTTTTTGCCATGCGTCATCGAAGACTTGTTCGGCCTCTTTTTTGGGAAAATTACCCGCGATTAAGATTTGGTTGGGAGTTCCTCTTTTAACGTCAATTAAAGCCGGAGAAATAAGGCTACATTCAGGATATTTATCCGCTGCCTGACAGATAGCATCGGCAAGATAGGATAATAAAAAAGAACCACCGTATAAGTCCCTTAGTTTACGCGATTTTTCGATGAATCCTTGCACAGGAGCAAAGGTAATTACAGTATAGTTCATTTTATCTTTATTGTCCTCGATAAAGTTTAAATTCCTGAAGATTAATAAGATTTCTGTAGGTAGAATTTTCGTATTGAGTTAGGAGAATTGGCCAGTATTGTTGAACGGCCATTCCGACAAGTATTCCTAAAGTTATAGGCATGGAATAAACTAGCTTAATCTCTTGATAGTTTTTTTGTTGAGCGATGTTGATAGTTTTAAAGATTTCTCTAGAATATTGTAGCCAATCTTCATTTTTTTCGATTGTACCACTGCCTTTACTTTTCAGATAAATTAAATCGCCGTAGTTTTCAATACTCTGATCATTAAGATTAATTTTATGGGAAGAAACATCGATGGCTATAGTTACTCTATCTTGACCTTTTTCGGTGACAACACGCTCAAATTTTTCGTATTCCTTAATATCTTCTTTGAGTTTGCGATCGCTAATTGCCACCACAGGATAATAACTATCAGAAGATTTATTATATTGAAAGATTTTTACCTGACTGACGGACACAAGTGGGTCAAAACCTGACAAGACAAGGGTTGCCAAAAAGAAAAATATCTGGGTAGATAGGGAAAAAGCAAGAATCCCTACAAGATGAAAACCGAGAACAGAATCTTCTCC
>NZ_JADEVX010000047.1:0-25916 GCF_015207925.1 Microcystis sp. LEGE 00066
AGAGGGAATGCTATCCATCTCGGAATGGTTGGCAAAATCCTCCAGTGTTTTTACTAAGAGTTGTCAAACAATCCGAAACTGGTTTGGAGAAATAATTAGTTATTTCGAGCGAAGGACAACGAATGGGATGGTCGAGGGAATCAACAATAAACTTAAACTAATAAAACGGAGAGGCTATGGCTTTAGAAACTTTCGGAATTTTTGGGTTAGAAGTATGTTATCTTGGCATCTTGTCTGTTGATTTAGCATAAAGAGTAACGAAGAGCCTAATTTTCCTTGTTTTCTATTTGAAAATCGTTTTTGTCGATGCGCTCTTAGATTAAAAGAAAGTTGGCGGTTAATCCGTCTTCCTCTACGTCCTTTTCGCATTAACCGTCTATTGTCCATGCGCTCTCTTACTCGTTTAAAAGGAAGTTCTAAGTGAGCCTTCCAAAGAGTAAAAAGAGAGGATTGAACGCCAATTCCAGAGAATAATTTACCCGGGTCAATACCAATGGCAATTGGTTGGGTTTTACTATCGGAAGGTTCATCGGTTAGCTGGACATAGAAAATATCTAAGTCGTTGAATTTGCCGATAGCTTTTCCTTCCTTAATCCACCGTCTGGCCCGACTGGGTTTGGTGGACATTAACGGTTTTCCGTCTTTTGAGATAACAGGAACTCTTGCCATGGAGATAATCCTTAAGAGTAAAGTTAAAGTCCCTTTCCGCAACACAATCAAGATGTCTTGTCTAACAACGCTTTACCAATAAAGCTGAGAGGGAATCCGAACTAGGGAAGTATTCGGAGGTCTGTACCAGATTGTGTCTCGATGCGGTAGTCTCTACTTGCGTCGCCTAAATTGGTTTAGGCAAGCTCCGTCCCTTTTAGGGCGGGGTTAGTGACAGAATACCTTAAGTAATCAGTGATCAGTGATTACTCAAATCTGAATAACTGGTAACTGATCACTGAAATTACTCGTCTTCGGCGAAAATAAAGCGAGTTAGTTCACTAGGATCAGGTTCGGGGCTAGATTCGGCAAATTTAACCGCTGCCTCGATTTCAGCTTGAATTTTCTCCTCGATTTCTTTTAATTCTTCTCTCGTGGCCAGATCTCGCTCGTAGAGGTAGGCGGCAAAGCGAGTGATCGGATCTCTTTCGCCCCAGAATTGTTTCTCGTCAGCACTGCGTAACTCGTCGGGATCTGCTAGAGAGTGACCCCGGAAACGATAGGTTAAGGCCTCAATCAAAGTCGGCCCCTCACCGGCGCGGGCGCGGGCCACGGCTTCTCTGGCGGCGGCATGAACGGCGACCACATCCATACCGTCCACTTCCACACCGACCATACTAAAAACACTGGCTTTTTTATAGATTTCTGGTTGAGAAGTGGCTCGATCGTGGGCCATTCCGATCGCCCACTTATTATTTTCCACCACATAGATAATCGGCAACTTCCAGAGGGCGGCCATATTCAGACACTCAAAAAACTGGCCATTATTACTCGCCCCATCCCCAAAGAAACAGACCGTTACCTGATCGGCACTGGCATCACCCATGGCTTCCCGACGGTATTTACTCTGAAAAGCCGCCCCGGTAGCGACGGGAATCCCCTCGGCCACAAAAGCATAACCCCCTAAAAGCTTATGTTCGGCGGAAAACATATGCATGGAGCCGCCCCGTCCTTTACTACAACCGGTAGCTTTGCCGAATAACTCCGCCATCACCTCTTGAGCGGGAACTCCGGCACTAAGGGCGTGGACGTGATCGCGATAGGTACTAGAAACGTAATCTTCTCCCTGACGCAAGGCTTTAATAATACCGCTAGATATCGCTTCTTGACCGTTGTAGAGGTGGACAAAACCGAACATTTTGCCCCGATAATACATTTCGGCGCATTTATCTTCAAACATCCGCCCCAAAACCATATCCTCGTATAGGCGAAGACCTTCAGCTTTGGTGATAATGATGGAAGCAGGATTAAAGGTTGGTAAAGTACGTTCGGAAATCATAGGGTCTGTAGTATCATTTAGACAACAAAAAGGCAAGGGGAGAGGAAGCGGTAGATTTTTCGAGAATTCTGGCAGTGAATTTTTTGGTCTTAAACCAAGGGCTTCTTGGTATTTTCTCTCTCAAATCTAATCTTAGTCAGTCAGAGATTGGCTAGGATAAGATGGTATCTTGTTATTTTACTCGCTCCGCTCTCACTTACATCATTTAATTCACTAAGGACTCTCCAGAGTTGAGGTACAGCTAACCGTGCGAATTCCTCTTGACTACTACAGGATATTGGGAATCCCTTTTCAGGTGAATGCCGAGCAGATTGATTTGGCCCACGCCGATCGGGGACGGCAATTGCCACGTCAAGAATACAGTCAAACAGCGATCGTTGCCCGTCAGCACTTGTTAGATGAAGCTTACCAAGTGTTAAGTGATCTGGATCGCCGTCGTGATTACGATGCCCAATTTTTCGCTCCCAATCCCCTGCTTCTCAACCCAGATAGCAGCGCCGAAAACCTCGATTCTCAGGGTGGGGAGGTGGCCGCCGCTTCCTCAGAATATCCCACTCCCCAGATTACCATTGCCCCCGCCGATCTGGTGGGAGCTTTGCTCATCCTGCAAGAGTTGGGAGAATACGAGTTAGTGATTCGTTTGGCTGAAACTTATCTAGATTTGGAGCCAACTACTCGCCCAGATATGATCTTAACCTTGGCTTTGGCCTACGGGGAATTAAGTCGGGAATATTGGCAGGATAAAAATTATGAACAGGCGGCCAGCACCGCAGCCAAGGCCTTGATCTGCTTGGAACAAGAACAAATGTTCCCGCAAGTGGCCAGCGAGATTCGTCATGATTGCGATCGCTTGCGTCCCTACCAGGTTCTGGAATTGTTATCCCAAGAAAAAAACCCCGGTCTTGCCCGTCAGCGGGGCTTAAATCTCTTGGAGGATATGTTGGCCGCTCGCGGTGGCATCGATGGCCAGGGCGACGATCGCTCTGGGTTGGGGGTGGATAATTTTTTACGCTTTATTCAACAGTTACGGGTTTATTTGACTCAGGGCGAACAGGAGAAAATCTGGGCAAAAGAGGCAGAACGCCCCTCGGCGGTGGGTAATTATCTGCTGGTCTATGCCTTGATTGCCCGCGGTTTCGCCCAAAAACAACCCGCCGCTATTGTGGCAGCCAGCGATCGCCTGCAGCAATTACAAAAACATCAGGATGTTTCCATCGAGCGCTCGATCTGCGCTCTACTGCTCGGTCAAACCGAACAAGCGAGCACAATTTTAGAAAAAAGTCAAGAGCAAGAAATATTAAATTACATTAAGGAACAATCTGGGCAATCTCCCGATCTTCTACCTGGGTTATGTCGTTACGGTGAGCGTTGGTTACAAACAGAAGTTTTCTGCCATTTTAGTGATTTAGTCGAGCGGAAAGCCTCACTCAAAGAGTATTTTGCCGAGGAAGAGGTACAAAATTATTTAGAAGAATTGTCAGGTTTTCCTGACGAAAAAGTTCCTGTGTCAGTTCAAGAAAAGGTTGGGGAACCTTTAGAATCGGAAGTAAATGTTCTCAAAACCCACACCCCCCCCACCCATTTAAACCCAGTGCCAGGAGCGACACCGATGAGGGAATCTGCTTATTCTTCCCATTCTCGTCCCCAAAAACCGTCTTTAGCTAGAGCTAACGGTGAGCGGACAGGCACTGCTGTACCTGCCCTGAGAGCCACCCCTCAGCAGGAAACTTTCACCCCCTATACTCAGGGCAGTGTGGTGGTGACAGCAGCCGATCGTCAACCGGCACTTAATCCCCCCCGTCGTCGTCCTAGTCGCTCGCGCCACCCAGCAGCGGGCAACTCCGGGCCGGCAGCCGTAGAAACGGTAAAAACTGCCCTAGTCGCACCGAAACGGAGACGACCAGTCCGCAGAAAACTACGACTCGATCGAGTGGCAATATTGGGGGTAGGATTATTGGGAACGCTCGCAGTCTTAGCCCTGGGGGTAAAGGCAATTGTCGATAGTCAATCTCCTTTAGCAGCCCTGCAAGGGGAACAGTTATCGATTTCTTTAAATACTCCCATACTAGAAATTCCTTCGGCTAACGCGGAGGTGATGGAAAGGACTCCCTTAAGCAAAGAAACAGCTAAGGAGACGATTCAAGCTTGGTTAAGGGCAAAATCGGCTGCTTTTGGCAGTGAACACCAAAAAGAGCCATTGAAAGAGGTTTTAACGGGTTCAGCCTTGCAAATTTGGCAAAAACGGGCGGCGGCTTTACAGGGAAATAACTATTGGCGCTATGATCATCAAGTGGATGTGCGATCAATTACTAATAATCCGAAAAATCCTAATTTAGCGACAGTAGAAGCGATAGTCAACGAAAAGGCCATGTATTTCCATAATGGCAAAGAAATTGTCAATCGTTCCTATAATGAGTCCTTGAAGGTGCGCTATGATTTGGTACGGCAAGGAGATAAATGGTTGATCGAAAAAACCCAAGTCTTACCCTAATTTTTTCCGATTAAATCCCCAAAAACTAGGCTTTAGGCTGCCTGCACACCCAATAAAGGCTGCATGGCAGCCTTTTCAGTGGGAAGTGGGGAAGTGGGGAAGTGGGGAGAAGGGAGCAGGGGGAAAAAAACTGATAACTGAGGACTGACTCCCCTAAACGAAAACTTTGTACCTCACTATTAAGATAACTTCTATATCTTTAGACTGATAAATGCTCGATTCTCTTAATATTTTTTAACATAAAATCTGCTCTTTGATTGCTGTAATTGGTTCCCTAGAAGTCAAGCTAATGAGTTATAATCGTAGGTAGGGATCCATAGTTCTTAGAGGAAAAAAGCGGGGCAATCTCAATGTTTTGCTCACCCACAAGACCATGATTTTGATCTTTTAAAAATCTCGCATAAGTCTTTAAGAACTTTTAAAATCAGCATTCACACAGGAGGGATATTATGACAGGTAAGAGTAAACGAGGTTTTGCCTCTATGGATCAAGCTAAACAAAGGGAAATCGCTAGTAAAGGTGGTAAAGCTGCTCATCAAAAAGGGACAGCCCACGAATTTACCTCCGAAGAAGCTCGCGAAGCGGGACGAAAAGGTGGTGAAGCGGTTAGCCGAGATCGATCCCACATGGCAGCTATTGGACGGGAAGGGGGCAAAAATTCTCACAAAGGCAGTCGCAAAAACTTAAACTCCGGGGAAAATTCCCCAGTCAACGAGTCTATAGGTGAAAATTCCTCAGATTTTGGCAACTCGGAAGCAAATAGTTGACTTTGGTTGACTTTTTCTGGGACTGAGGGGGTTTTGGCAGCAATTCTCATTTTAAGGTTTCATGACATAAAAAGCCTTATAACAAGAGGGTTGTACAATTCTTAACAATTTTAGTGATCGCTGAAACGGCGCAAAATCGTTCTGAATTTATTTTTGCTAGGGTTTTGGGGTGTTGGGGTTTTTAGTTAAATTCCCCATTCCCCCATTTCCCTATCCCCAATAAATACTTTAAGGTTCGATACTGACAATCCAAGTACCGACGTAGAGACGGACGGGAATATTGCCAGAGGCAGTCACATCACAGGTAAAGTAATAAGTGCCTAATTCGGGATTTCTGACATTAGACATGACGATTTCAACTTTGCTGGTGGGATCGATCGCTTGTTCGGGGACAATTTGAATAACGCGACTATCCTTATCCCAAACCACTTCCTTTAAAGGTAAAGATTTGCCGTTGATGCGTACCTCGATTTTATTGGTGTCAAACTGGCCGTTAAAATAATCAGGATAGGAAATAAAAAAAGCTGAAGCTCCTTGGGAGAGTTTTTTCGCGGGGATATAGAGTTTATAACGATCCATTTGCTTGGGACGACCACCAAATTGCAAGAAATAATCTAAGATATCCTTGCGATCGACTCCACTAAAAATTGTTAGGCCGGGGTTGCCATTGGCTAAAGTTATTTTTGGTAAAATAATTCCCGCACCCACCCCTAAGAATAGAGCGATCAAAGCGGGTGCCTTCGCATATTTAATTACTTTTGTCAAGAGTTTTAACATAAATTTCAACCCAAGGTGAGGGGGATGGTGATGGCTGCAAGGAGCCGAATACAGTTCAACTCTAACAAAACTCGCTCGTTTCTTACCTAGACCTTTGCCAGTCCGATAAGTGTCTTGGTTAACGCTTCATCGCTCGTGCCATATCCCGTTGATCCTGACGACGTTTCAAATCTTCGCGTTTATCGTGTAATTTCTTGCCTCTACCGAGGCCAATGCTGATTTTTACCCAACTACCTTTAAAATACATCTTCAAAGGCACAAGAGTTAAGCCTTTCTGTTCCACTTGACCGATGAGTTTGCTGATTTCCTTTTTGTGCATCAACAATTTTCTCGTCCGGCGCGGATCGTGATTAAAATATTCGCTACTCTGTTCGTAGGGGGAAATATGAACATTAATTAACACGGCTTCACCATTGCGGACTAAAACGTAACCATCCCGCAGGTTTACCTTACCAGCGCGCACAGATTTAACCTCGGTCCCCAGCAACTGCACCCCCGCTTCAAAAGTCTCTAAAATCTCGTAGAGATGGCGTGCTTGCCGGTTATCAGTGATAATTTTGATTTTGTCGTCTTGATTGGCCATATAGTCAAGTGAAAAGTGAAAAGTAAAAAAGCGATTGGTAGAGGCAGTATCGGCTAATTATCTCGATTTTTCCATGTCCTTATCTTTATATCTTACTCATTCTTTTGCTCTCTGGGGACTGACTGCTGGTGGCTCTTTGGTGATCACCGGCCTTGTCAGGGGGAACGAGAAGGGGGAAAATGAGAGCAGTGTTAAATTTTTATGAAGTTTGGTTCTGTGGACAAAATTCGTACTGTTTCCGATAGTAAGCGTGATTTTTATACTCGCCACACCCGCCCCATCAATTCGGTGTATCGGCGCGTGGTTGAGGAATTATTAGTCGAGATGCACCTGCTCTCCGTTAATGTAGATTTCCATTATGATCCAATTTATGCTCTTGGTGTGGTTACTTCTTTCGAGAAGTTCATGGAAGGCTATCGTCCGGGGGAAGATAAACCGAATATTTTTAATGCTTTGTGCCAAGCGGTTAACGGTAATCCCGAAGTCTATCGTCGTGATGCCGAAAATATTATCGCTATTGCCAAAGAAACTAATATTGATTCCTTGCTTTCCCAACTGCAAAACCCTGCCCTAGGTGGTAACAATCAGTTGTCTGATAGTTTAGTTTCGGTGATTAATGCGCCCAAGTTTAAGTATAGTCGCCTGTTTGCCATCGGTCTTTATACTATTTTAGCCGAAGCACAACCAGACATAATCAAGGAAAAAGAAAAACGCGAACCAATTTTGCAAAAATTCTCAGAAATTCTGCATCTCTCCAGCGAAAAACTGCAAAAAGACCTCGATGTTTATCGCGGTAATCTCGATAAAATGGATCAGCTGCTCAAGGTTATCGAAGATGCTCTAGAAGCAGAAAAGAAAAAACGTCAACAAAAAGAACAGGAAAAACAAACCACCCTGCAATAAAGGCTCTCAACCGGAAATTACCGCGTGCAGACAAGGGAATAGGGAACAGAAAAAGGATTAAATCGGCTCTCTTTCTTTACTGTTCCTTCTGACCTCGTTCTACAATTAGGATCGGCAACCCTCAATATTTATTTCCCGTGACTAACTCCTCCATCACCGCACCCGTAACCGATATTTTGGCAAAAGCGCGGTCAGGGGCGAATTTATCGGCAAAAGAAGCGATTATCTTGCTAGAAACTACCGATAACCGTTTAATTGCCCAGATTCGGGAAACGGCCGACTTTTTGCGTCGTCAACAGGTGGGAGATACCGTCACCTACGTGATCAATCGCAACATTAATTTTAGTAACATTTGTGAGCAGCATTGCAGTTTTTGTGCATTCAGACGCGATGAAAATGAAGAGGGGGCCTTCTGGCTTAATTTAGAGGAAATTATCGCTAAAGCGACGGATGCTGTCCATCGTGGGGCTACAGAAATTTGTATGCAGGGAGGATTAAACCCAAAAGCCAAGATTAAGGGCAATTCCTTAGACTATTACCTCGAAATTGTTAAAAACCTGAAACAAGCCTTTCCTGACCTGCATTTACACGCTTTTTCGCCCCAAGAAGTCCAATTTATCGCTAGGGAAGACGGTTTAAGTTACGAAAAAGTTATCGCTTCCCTGCAAGAAGCAGGAGTGAATTCTCTACCGGGGACGGCTGCCGAGGTGTTAGTGGATGAGGTAAGACGGGTAATTTGTCCAGAAAAAATCGATGCCGCCACTTGGTTAGAAATAGTCGGTATTGCCCATCGCTTGGGGTTACATACCACCAGTACCATGCTCTGCGGTCATATTGAAACCCCTAGTCAACAGGTGCAGCACCTTGAAAAAATTAGAAAACAGCAAGAAATCGCCCTAGAAAATAATTATCCGGCTAAAATCACCGAATTTATTTTATTGCCTTTTGTGGGACAATCGGCCCCCAAACCCCTGAGACATCGAGTCGGACGGGATCAACCAATTTTAGCCGATACATTAAAATTAACAGCAGTGGCGCGGATTTATCTGGGCAATAGCATTAAAAATCATCAACCCAGTTGGGTAAAATTGGGCTTACAGGGGGCGACAGAAGCCTTAAACTGGGGTTGCAACGATCTCGGTGGTACTCTCATGGAAGAACATATTACCACTATGGCCGGGGCCCTGGGCGGTACCTGTTTGACCGTCGAGGAATTAGCAACGGCGATTAAATCCCTCGATCGCCCCGCCCGTCAACGGGATACAATCTATTAGAGTCTATTTAACCCGAATCCTGGATTAGCTGAAAGCTTGATCCTGTCCCGGGTTAAAACTTTCCTTCTCCCGTCCGAGTCCTGAGAAAATTCCCCTAACCCGAACTGACGTTATTGAGAGGAACTATTTCTTTTCAAGGCAATTGCCAATTGTCTCAGTCGTTCACTAACTTCTAAATTAAATTCTTGAGATTTCAAATTAGCGGGTAATTCTGCTACAAGCTGAGGATTCTCCTTATACCATTCGTTTTGGGCGACACCTGCCCATGTTCCTTCTTTTTCTCGAAAAATATCCACTAATCCTCTTAATTCTTGAATACAGTAGGACTCAAATCCTGCGGCTTCAAAAATACCATGGCGTAGATATTCTTCAAAAGCGTTAATATCATTAGTTACTTCAAAGGTAACAACCTCTCTGGGTGGGGTTAATTGGTCAGCCAAATCGATAACTGTATCTACCGTCATTCCGATAACGTTTTTGGCAATTTCTGTTACACCTAACACCTGTTGACGAAGATTAGGATTAAAAAGTAAATCAGAACCATACTTAACGTATTTTTTTAAGACTCTAAAAGCAGGTTCATCTCCTTGATAATAGTTATCAATCAGTTCCACATCAGCCCCTAAGGATTTGACAATTTGGCTGCGGGTATCACTGTTAACAGAACCGCGAATTAATGCTTCAGCAACGGGACGAGCAAATCTTAAAAATAACACTGATAAGCTATTTTCTAAGCGAGTTAAAAACTCCTGTTCTGAATAACCAATTAATCGTTCTTTTACTTGAGAACTTCCCCATAATAAGGAGGACATATAATCGACTAATTTTAAAGCTTCATCTTTTAATTCTGCCGCTAATTGTCGAGCAAGGGCATCCAAAAATTTTCTAACATCCCCATACAAGTCATCCCGCCAGGCATAATTAGCTTTTGCCTTGTCGAAGTCTGGAAAAGAATTTGCGGCAAAAATAATTTCTTTTTTTCTTAAAGTTTCTTGTCTTAATTTTGCCATTTCACTGGCTAACAGTTGCCCATAGCGTTCTTTAAACTTTTCGATACTACTAGAAGATTCATTATTAACTTTTTCTAAGGGTTTGTTAATGGCAGATGTTTCATAAAAGTTTTGTAAATCAGCTTTTATCTGTTCCCATTTTCTATGCCACCATTCTGAAAAATCAATTCTTCTTCTTTCCTCTTCAAAGCGTTGTGCTTCTTCAGGATTTTCGGGAAATCTTTGACTGACAAAATGGTGAATATCCTCTGAGGTGCTGACAATTTTATCAATGGAAGCTTCACAGCGTTTCTTGAGAATTGCTACTCGCTCAGTATTAATATAATTAAAGATTTTTTGTTTAATTTCAGGGATTCCTGTAGCTTGAGTTCTTAACATTTCATCATCTATAATTCCAGTCAAAGTTTTTAATTTATCTTGAATATTGCTGGCTTTTCCGATTTCTAATTGAGTATGTTCTTCCGCCAGATTATTTAAGATTAAATAAGCTCCTGCTGAACCAGAAACAATGCGATTAACCGGTAAATTAGCGCGTTTTGACCAATCCTGAGAGGCTTCTGTAATATGAGTTTTAAGGGCTTCTGGGCTACCAAGAGAGTCAATATGACTTAAAAAGACAAATAACTTATCAGCAATGGTCACATTCTTATCACCTTGTTCTGTAAATTTAATAATTTCTAATTCGGCTTCTCTAATACTGCGAAAACGCTGAATCACGATGACTGCATCACAGTCGGATAACATTTGTTGGGCTTCATCAACGTGCTTGGCTAACCCAGAATCTGAACCAGGAACATCATAAAAGACAATTCCTTCTGCTTGAGCGAGTTTATTAGTATAAAGTCGTGCTTCTAGAACCGCATGGGCGTATTTTTCATCAGCAACGTATTTTTTTAGTTGTTCTCGGATGTCTTCTAGTCGAGTAAAAGGAATAACTAAATTACCTTCTCGTCTGACTTGTTTTAGGGTGATTTCGTTTTCTCTAATGGTGTTTAAGTCTTCTTTTGCGCCAACGGTTTCTAATTCTTTGAGAAGATGAATAAATTGTTCTTCGCTGCGGGTTTGCACTTCTAATCTTTGTTCAGATTCGCTTTTAACGGAATAAATTTGCGTGGTGGTAAAGGTACATCTTCCTCCTTTGGCAGGAAGTAAATCACATTCTAACCATGCGTTAATAAAGGCACTTTTTCCCGCCTTTTCTAAGCCAACCACAGCAATACGAAATTCTCTTTTTCTCAGTCTTTCGAGTTGACGGTTAGCAGGTATTGCCTCTTGCAGGAGGATTTCTGTTAATTTAGAGGGAACTTCAGCTTGGGGAAGTTTGGCTAAGTCAACGGCAAAATGTTGGATATTTAAGACATCACTGAGGCGGGTTTCATAGTAGGATGAGGCCGATTTCCAATCCATTAAATTAACTCCTTAAATACGGTTGAATTCTCTGAGAATAGAGACATTTTTGAGAAACCCTATCTGTATAACTTTTCCTGTTACATTAAGTGGAAGTTCTCGCTTCATTCCATACTGAGTTTCTTTACCAATGATATTACCTCCATTTTTGAGATTAATTCTAACGTAGAATTTTAATCGACTTTCAGGAGAGCGTCCTTCGTCCGGTATAGTCTCTACAGATATTTTTTTATACTCTGGCACACATAAAAATTCTGTAGCACAATCAATTAATCTTACAACATCATCTCTATTAAGATCATACCCTTCATGTAAATTATAAACTTCTGATGCAGGAACAGCTAGACATAAAGAAGCTGTCGGACTAATTTCATTTTTAGAACGAGTCCTTTGTAGATATTTAAAACAAGTAAATGCCCCTACCATTAAACAAGCTACTGTAATAATTAATTCCATTTGGCGTTCTTCCTTTGATTGATTTGATTTTGTTAGATCAACGTTATCTAAGATATCACTTATGCCAGTTGCAAGATTTGTTGAATTAAAGTCCCCGAATTTAAGCCTTTCTACATAAACGAGCTTTGTTACATCATTAAGAAATTCACCAGACAACCTTTTATCTTCATCTAAACAAGAGGATTGATTAATTCCAAAATAACGACATAGATCATCTCTCTGAGATTCTTCTCTTTCAAGAATAATACTTAAAACATGATAGAGTACACCTCCTTTTTTAGATTTTATTTTTGGATACACAATTGCAAAAACATCTTTACAAATACTCGAAAAATATTTATTATTCACTAATTCACCTCCTCTTTTTCAAAACTTTCTAATTCCGCAAGGCTTTGTTCTAAAAATTTAGCTCTTTCTTGGATAGGTTTCCATATAATTTGTGTTTCCTCGTAGTTAGTAGTTATTTCCTGTTGAGCTTTTTCTAGGCTGGCTAAATAGCTATTAAAAATGTCATGGGTTTTATGATCTACATTTTTTTTTAAATTATCAATCTGTTCTAATAACCATTCAAACATTGAACATAACATTTCAGGTTCGCCCTGTTGCTGGAATTGATGAATCCAATTCTGTAAAAGAGTTTCAGTGCTTGGAATTTCTGCAATCATGCTTTCCTTTTTTTTCATCCATAGCCAGTGTTTAAAACTTCTGTAAGTACCAGAACTGATTTCAATATCAGACTCCAAATTAAAATCAAATTCCAGTTTTCTAGTAAATGTATTAAGTTCAGATTGTGGAAATTTTATAACAAAATTTGGTGCTTTTTCTTCAGCACCCTTTTCTATATGTTTAATATGAAATCTAAACAATTCAGATACAGATTCCTCTATTCTGTTAATCTCCTGAGCAGACACTCTCTTTAATATTTGCGATAATATGATAGTTAGATTAATTGATAAATTATTTAACTCTTTTTTAATTATTTGAAGACTTAATTTCTCTTTATCCCTTTTTGCTGTGATTAATAAACTATTTCTTGCATCTGAACCTGTATAGCCCAATTGAATCAGGATATCCAAGTTGTTTTTTAGCATATTAACCTGATTAACATTGGCCTTTTTAAAGTTGATATTGTCCAAATCAACTCTGCCATTATCTAAAGATTTAACTACTGCTTCTAAAACGTTTCTAATAACAGTCTTTAGTGCCTCTCTCCACTCAACTAAGGGAACTAATTTCTCTTGAATTTGGTCATAAGGGGGAGTAAATTGAAGTTCATTGATAGCCTCTCTTAAACTAGCTACTAAATTATCGGCTGTTTTGGTATCAATATCTAATTTTTCAAAAACGGCTAGAGGCTGTCTTAATTTGGCATTACTAGCTTGGAGAAAAGAATCAAGATTTTCTTTTGTTTGTGATAACAATTCAGATTCTTGCTGATAATTTTCTTCCGAACTGTTAAGAATTGCCGTAGTAGTTTGTACTGCCCATTGTGCAATACTATTTCCCACCGCTACATTAAATTTTTCTATAGCTTGGGGAATAACTAATTTAGGAAAATGTTCTGCTATGTGCTTGCTTAGTTTTTTTTCAAATTCTTCTGCATAGGATTGTTTGAATAACTCTTTGGCAATTTGTTCTTGTTGAGAGATAGTCCATTGTTTAGCATCAAGACTTAAGTTTCCTCGCTTCATAATTTCCTTAATTAAAACTTGAAAGTTATCTATGGCTTGCTCATAGGGTTTTAATACTTTCTCAAGTCTAGTTTGATCATGCTCTGACCAATTTTCCTCTCTTTTAGGTAATTCCTCTAACAGATCCTGAAGCAATTTCTTATTATCCTGAATTTGTAAAGCCAATAAAGCTGGCCATGTACTCAGTTTTACAATTCTCAAATTTTCAATATCTTTTGTATATTCTCTTAAATTCTCGATCAGTTTTTCCTTAATGTTTTCAGTCGTTTCTTCAACAAACTCACTTTCACTTTCTTGCCAATCATCATCTGATCTGAATATATCAATCCGATTTAAAATAAATAGCATTCGTGCAGGAGAGCCGCCTAAATCTTTAACTTGATCAACAACTTCTGATAACAGATTATCAACTTTATAAGGATCTGTTTCTGCGCTGTTATATGTTACTAAACATAAAGCTTCACGACATTGTTTGATAATCCCAATATTTCCCTCATCTCCTACATAAGATAACCCGGGTAAATCTAATAATTTAACTCTAACCCCTTTAGGCAATTCTAAGAAACTTTCATCTTTAACCAGTCTAAAAGGATAATAAATAATAGATCGAGGATAAGCTAAATCAGGTTGTTTTTTTCTGGCTTTAATATAAGCCTTCATTAACTGTTTTAAGCGACTATAAATATCTTCGTCGCTAATCTTTTCCCATTTCCCGCATTCCCACAACGCCCCTGGTGTTTTTTCAATAATTAAAGTCTTTTCTTCGCTATACTCAATGGTAACTGTTCCTGCACTCATTTCTCGCTGTGCCATCGGCACAATATCAGCACCACAGAGGAAATTAACTAGGGTACTCTTCCCACTGCTCGTCGTGCCAGTCGTCGCTAAAATCAGGGTAGGATGGCGCAATTCATTGATTAAAACTTCTAAAGCTTTCTCTAGATTACTAGAAAGTTCGTGGATTTCACCATGATAGGATTCAGGCAAATGCTGAATAATCTCCGTTTTGAAGTCACCCCAATAACCCGCTAGAAGGTTAGCTTTATTTTCCACTGCTTGGAAAACTGCGTAAGATTTTTGACCCATAATACTCTATCGCTGACAGAATAAGCTGATTCAAGAATAAGCCACAACTTCATTATAACGATAATTTTCTGGCTCTTCGGTTTGTGTTATGCAATGGATGGGGGTTATAAGGAATGAAACCCTTATAGAGACAGACATTACCGCGATTTTTGTCAATTGTTTGCGATCTAGAGCGAACTAATCAATTAAATCTCTTGCCAGATAAGGATTTAGTCGATTTATGCCCCCATATCGAACCATACCAAGTCCCGAAGAGCCAATTTTCTTTCTTGCCTTTAATTCTCGTGTTCTAAACTGGTAAAAAGTCAAAATCTATAATTTCCGCAAAGGTATAAGGACAAACTTGCGGAAACGTATCAACAGATAAACCAGTTTTTTGGATCACCGATCGCTTGGCTTTATCATAAATTATATCTAGCCTAGAAGCCCCATAATTGTAGAGGGTTTTTGACTGGAATAAAATTTCTAGTTCTAGACGAAAATTATCGATTTCATCGGCCCATTCCCAGCCACAATTACCTTTTTCAGTCAGCCAATACTGATACATGAATAAATGTTTAACGGGCTGAATTAGATAGCTTTCCACTTGGTTTCTTTGTTCTCTACCCAAATCTTCTATCTCCGTTAAAAGATGTTCCCAATCTAAATTTTTAATCTCCCCGCGTCGAATTTGTTCGGTGGTTCGCTCAATCCACAAAACAAAGTCCTGATCATAAAGTTGTTTTAATTCTTCCCACTGCATAGATTTTTGAGATTGAGCCGTGCTTTTATGATCAATCATAAACAAAACCCCCCACCAATGGGCAGGGGGTTTTTTAGTCACCTAATTCAAGGTTTAGCCGAACTTGCCAGCAGTGGAGGCGATCAAGAAGGCGGCGTAGGTGAAGATATAGCCAACGGTGAAGTGAGCTAAACCAACCAAACGAGCCTGAACGATCGAGAGAGCCACGGGTTTGTCTTTCCAACGAACGAGGTTCGCCAGAGGAGTACGTTCGTGGGCCCAAACGATAGTTTCGATCAACTCTTGCCAGTAACCACGCCAAGAGATCAGGAACATGAAACCGGTTGCCCAAACGAGGTGTCCAAAGAGGAACATCCAGGCCCAGACAGAAAGGTTATTAACACCGTAGGGGTTGTAACCGTTGATTAACTGAGCCGAGTTAGCCCAGAGGTAATCGCGGAACCAGCCCATCAGGTAGGTGGAGTTTTCGTTAAACTGAGCCACGTTACCCGACCAGACACCGAGGTGTTTCCAGTGCCAGTAGAAGGTTAACCAACCCAAGGTGTTCAACATCCAGAACATGGCTAGGTAGAAGGAATCCCAAGCAGAGATGTCGCAAGTACCGCCACGGCCGGGACCGTCGCAAGGGAAGGAATACCCGAAGTCTTTTTTATCGGGCATTAATTTGGAACCACGAGCGTCTAAAGCACCTTTAACCAGGATTAGAACGGTGGTGTGTAAACCAAGAGCGATCGCATGGTGAACGAGGAAGTCGCCGGGACCGATGGTTAAGAAGAGGGAGTTAGTGCCGCTATTGATTGCGTCTAGCCAACCGGGTAACCAAACATCACCGTAGTTGGGATAGGCGGTGTAAGCGATACTATCGGGGTTAGACAACAGTACGTTCATGCCGTACAGGGTTTTACCCGAAGCTGCTTGCACGAATTGAGCAAACACAGGTTCGATCAGGATTTGTTTTTCGGGAGTACCGAAAGCGACGACCACATCGTTATGAACGTAGAGGCCGAGGGTGTGGAAACCTAAGAAAAGGGAAACCCAGCTTAGGTGAGAGATGATCGCTTCTTTATGCTCCAGCATCCGCGCCAGCACGTTATCTTTGTTCGCTTCGGGATCATAGTCACGCACGAAGAAGATAGCACCGTGAGCGAAAGCACCCACCGCTAGGAAACCAGCGATGTATTGGTGGTGGGTATAAAGAGCCGCTTGGGTGGTGTAGTCCTTAGCAATAAAGGCATAAGGGGGTAGCGCGTACATATGCTGCGCCACCAGAGAGGTGATCACGCCTAAAGAAGCGAGAGCCAAACCGAGTTGGAAGTGGAGAGAGTTGTTAACCGTGTCATAAAGATTTTTGTGACCGGCTCCTAACTTACCACTGGGGGGTCTGTGTGCATTGAGGATGTCCTTGATGCTGTGACCGATGCCCCAGTTGGTGCGGTACATATGACCAGCCACAATGAAGATCACAGCGATCGCCAAGTGGTGGTGAGCCATATCGGTTAACCAGAGAGACTCGGTTTGGGGATGGAAACCACCTAAGAAGGTGAGAATCGCAGTTCCCGCGCCTTGGGCAGTACCGAAAATGTGGTTAGCAGTATCGGGGTTTTCTGCATACACACTCCAGTCACCGGTGAAGAAGGGTAGTAAACCCGCCGGGTGGGGGGGAGTGGAGAGGAAGTTGTCCCAACCAACGTGCTGACCGCGGGATTCGGGGATAGCAACGTGAACGAGGTGTCCGGTCCAAGCCAGAGAGCTAACACCGAACAGAGCGGCGAGGTGGTGGTTCAGGCGAGATTCAGCGTTTTTGAACCAAGCGAGGCTAGGACGGAACTTAGGTTGTAAGTGTAACCAGCCAGCAAAGAGGAAAATCGCCGAGAGAATCAGCAGGAACACCGCACCTTGGTATAGGTCTTGGTTGGAGGTCATACCGATGGTGTAGAACCAGTGGTAAACCCCGGAATAGGCGATGTTAACAGGATTAGAAGCACCAGCTTGGGTGAAGGCATCTACCGCGCCTTTACCGAACTGGGGATCCCAAATCGCGTGGGCGATGGGACGGATGTTTAAGGGATCTTTGATCCACTGCTCGAAGTTACCTTGCCAAGCGACGTGGAATATAGTACCAGAAGTCCACAGGAAAATGATTGCAATGTGGCCGAAGTGCGACGCGAAAATCTTTTGGTAGAGATTCTCTTCCGTCATGCCATCATGACTTTCAAAATCGTGGGCTGTGGCGATCCCGTACCAAATCCGACGGGTGGTCGGATCTTGGGCTAGATCTTGGCTAAATTTAGGGAATTTAGTTGCCATAGCTGTTTAGGAAATTCTCCTCTCTAAATAACTGAGGCTCTTACACGAGTGCTGGTTATTTCCTTTTTTAAATTCACCCACTGTAATAGGAAACGCTTACAGTGGTATCGGTCAATCGACGCTGGTTCAGCCTAGTCTTGCCAATCCCCGGGGGACTGGCAAGCCCTTATAGGCAAGTTTAGCCAATCGAGAGACTTCTGGCCAAGAAGAATGCCCAAGTGGTGACAATACCGCCTAAGAGGTAGTGAGCCACACCAACGGCACGACCTTGAATGATGCTCAGGGCGCGAGGTTGGATAGCGGGGGCAACTCTTAACTTGTTGTGCGCCCAGACGATCGACTCGATTAATTCTTGCCAGTAGCCGCGACCGCTGAACAGGAACATCAAGCTAAACGCGAAGACGAAGTGACCGGCTAGGAACATGATTCCGTAGGCAGACAGAGCAGAGCCATAGGAATTAATGACTTGCGCCGCTTGCGCCCAGAGGAAATCGCGTAACCAACCGTTGATGGTGATGGCACTTTGGGCGAAGTTACCAAGGGTAACGTGGGTGACAGTGCCATCGGGGGCGACGGTTCCCCAGACATCGGACTGCATTTTCCAGCTAAAGTGGAAGATTACGACCGAGATGGAGTTGTACATCCAGAACAGGCCGAGGAAAACGTGATCCCAACCCGAAACTTGGCAGGTACCGCCGCGACCGGGACCATCGCAGGGGAAACGGAAACCGAGATTCGCCTTATCGGGAATCAGACGGGAACCGCGAGCGTAGAGAACCCCTTTGAGGAGAATCAACACGGTTACATGGATGGTGAAGGCGTGGATGTGATGCACGAGGAAATCGGCAGTACCGAGAGTGATCGGCATCATGGCCACTTTGCCACCCACTGCTACCACGTCGCCACCGAAAGCATAACTAGCGGTAGTGAGAGCGTTAGGAGCGGTGTTGCCGGGGGCTAGGGTGTGGAGACTTTGTACCCATTGGGCAAAGATGGGTTGTAGTTGAATTCCCGTATCCGAGAACATATCTTGGGGACGACCAAAAGCCCGCATGGTGTCGTTGTGAATGTATAAACCGAAGCTATGGAAGCCAAGGAAAATACATACCCAGTTCAGGTGGGAGATAATTGCGTCGCGATGACGGATCACCCGATCGAGCAGGTTATCCACGTTTTTGGCTGGATCGTAGTCGCGTACCATAAAGATCGCTCCGTGCGCTCCCGCACCGACGATTAAGAAGCCACCGATCCAAGTGTGGTGAGTGAACAAGGATAGTTGGGTAGCGTAGTCCGTCGCCTGATAGGGATAGGGCGGCATGGCGTACATATGGTGGGCCACGATGATGGTTAGCGAACCTAAGAGAGCAAGGTTAATCGCTAACTGAGCGTGCCAAGAGGTGGTCAGGATTTCGTACAGTCCTTTATGACCTTGACCGGTGAAGGGACCTTTGTGGTTTTCGAGGATTTCCTTCATGCTGTGACCGATGCCCCAGTTGGTACGGTACATATGACCAGCAATGATGAATAATACAGCGATCGCCAAGTGATGGTGAGCGGTATCGGAAAGCCAGAGACCACCGGTCACGGGGTTCAAGCCGCCTTTGAAGGTGAGGAAATCCGAGTAAGCACCCCAGTTAAGGGTAAAGAAGGGGGTCAAACCCTGGGCGAAACTGGGATATAAATCCGCCATCTTGCTCGGTTCGAGGATGAACTCGTGGGGCAAGGGGATATCTTGGGGAGCGACTCCAGCATCGAGGAGTTTGTTCACCGGTAAAGAAACGTGAATCTGATGACCCGCCCAACCTAGGGAACCTAAGCCGAGTAAACCCGCCAAGTGGTGGTTCATCATCGATTCCACGTTTTGGAACCATTCCAGTTTCGGTGCGCTTTTGTGGTAATGGAACCAACCGGCAAACAGCATCAGGCCCGCCATAACTAAACCACCGATAGCGGTGCAGTATAGCTGATAGCTGTTGGTGAACCCAGAAGCCCGCCAGAGGTAGAACAGACCAGAGGTGATCTGAATACCGTGGAAACCGCCGCCCACATCGCCGTTGAGGATGCCTTGACCGACGATCGGCCAGACCACTTGGGCGCTGGGTTTGATGGCGAGCGGGTTGGTTAACCAAGCTTCATAGTTAGAAAATTTCGCGCCGTGGAAGTACATTCCACTTAGCCAAACGAAGACAACGGCGAGATGTCCGAAGTGGGCGCTGAAGATTTTCCGGGAAATATCTTCGAGATCGCTGGTTTGACTATCAAAATCGTGGACGTTGGCGTGTAGGTTCCAAATCCAGGTAGTGGTTTTGGGTCCTTTGGCTAAAGTGCGATCAAAATGCCCCGGTTGACCCCACTTCTCAAAGGAAGTAGGTACTGGGTCTTTATCTACAATCACTTTAGCTACCGCCTCTTTGGGGGGGAGTGCCATGAGGATTCTCCTCTCTCGACAATAGACTTAGCGTTTTATTTGAGGATAGATTTTTTAACCTAAAAAAGGCAAGTTGAAATCTGACCCACCTTTTGTTAATGTCGCTTGACTTTCCTCTTGGGTGAGATTCCAGTCGAAAGCATCAATAGTAGATGATAAGTCTTTGTTCTCTCCTCTGTTCGTTGTGCTTAACAATAATTAAAATTCTCTCAATCCTTGATAGGAGAGACATTTTCTGCTATGGACGGTCTTAGTCAGGGTCAGACCGGTAATTTTTCTTTACAAAAGTTTATTAATTGTCGCCCCAGAAGCCGATTTCACCTTTTTCTCCCTCACCAGACCATATAGAAAATTCAATAGATAGATTCTCAAAAAACAATCAAACAATTCTGTAAAATTGAGGCCATAACCTGATCTTCTCGCGCTTTTGCTGACACCAGAGCATTCAATGACTCTAGCAAAAATCAATGGTTTGTATAGATTTTGGCCTTGGCTCTAGGAGGAACGTGCTATCCCTACTACATAAATTAATCCCAGTCAAAACCCTTCATATATGTCTTGTGATCGGTTTACTGACCATTCTGTTAACCGCCTGTGGCGATCGCTTGACAGCCACCAATCTCCCCACTTCCGAAACCTCTAATCTTCCCGTCGTCCAAGGCCGCATTTCTGAGGTTGCTCCCCCGGCCCTAATTCAGGAACTGCGCCCCAGTTTAGAGCGTTACGCCCCCCAAGTAACGATTCTCAGCCCTCTGGCCGAAGAGGTTTTCGATGACACCCAGGTGATAGTTAAACTACAAGTGTCAGATCTGCCAATTTTCCAAGACGATACCCTGAAATTAGGATCCCACTTGAGTCTAATTGTCGATAATGAACCAGCAGCAGCTATTTACGACCTCAAGCAACCGATTATCCTAGAAAATCTTGCCCCAGGTACTCATACCCTGCGCGTCTTCGCCCTGCGTCCTTGGCAGGAAAGTTTTAAAAATGATGGGGCATTTGCTGAAACAACCTTTCATATTCTGACAAAAACAGGCAAAAATGCCCCTGATCATAACTTACCCCTGTTGACCTACAGTAGTCCGCAAGGAATCTACGGTGCGGAACCGATCCTGCTCGATTTTTATCTGAGTAATGCTCCTCTACGTCTGTCCAATACTGCCAACGGGGATAATAATCTTCAAGATTGGCGCATTCGTGTCACCGTCAACGGTGAAAGTTTTCTGCTTGATACTTGGGAACCGATTTATCTCAAGGGTTTTGCCAAGGGCAATAACTGGGTACAACTAGAATTCATCGATGGTCAGGGAAATAAAGTCGAAAACGAGTTTAATACCAGCGTGCGCGTGATTAGCTTTGATCCCTCTTACCAAGACGGCCTCAGTCAATTAGTCCGCGGCGATTTATCCCCTACAATTGCCCGTAGCATCGTTGATCCCAACTATCAAACTATTCCTAGTCTAGAGGAAGAAACCCCCTTTATCGAACCAGAAACCTCTATAGTTGAGGAAGAAAACCCTGTAGTTGAGGAAACCCCTGTTATTGAGCTAGAAAGCCCAATCGTGGAAGAAAACCCTGTTATTGAGCCAGAAAGCCCTGTTATTGAGCCAGAAAGCCCCATAGTTGAGGAAAACCCTGTTATTGAGCCAGAAAGCCCCATAGTGGAAGAAAAACCAGTAGAGACAGAAACAGTCGAAAAGCTAGAGGAAACCCCTGAAGCGATCGAATCTCCCCTAACCACCATACCAGAGACAAAGGAGATTAACGAACCTGCCCCTGGGATTCAGCCTCCGCTAGAAGTGGAACCTATTCCCGAACCCCAGAACAATAGCGAGCAAAAAATCACCATTTTTGATCGCGTTCAACAAACCGTAAATCGCTTCCAGTCACCCTCTTCCCCAGCAGAAAAAGATATCGAACTACCCACCCTCGATCCTCAATTATTCAGCAATGTCGAGCGGTCTTAGAGCCTAGCTTAATCCAGTTTTCAGGGGAAGTGGGGGGGTGGGGGGTTTTTCAGTGAGCAGTAAACAGTAATCAGTAATCAGTGAAAAGAAAGCTCCCCAGTTTGGTTATATTGGAGTTAAAGTGATAAGCTTATCTTATCGAAAAAACGGCATAAGCCTTATGTCCCTACCATTAACATCGTGCCGGGTGTAGGGGTGCAAGGTGGTCAGTGAGTTTATCGAACTGCTTGCGCCCATTATGTGACATAGTGAACATTTTTCACCTGATGTCCAGAAGACACCGAAGTTTTCACCCAACACTGTGTACTTAAAACTGCAATCTGATAACTGATAACTGAAACCTCCAACCGCTCGATCGAGAAATTATTAAACTAATATTTCGCAATATAGACAAAATTGGGAACTAGGTTATAATCTAAAACGTCTATAGACAATTTACTAACTTTTTGCTTGAGGTAATTGTGTTTAACAAAATTTCCCTTGTCGCTGGTTTTGCCGGTTTAGTTGCCCTAACTACCGTTGGTGCTGTACCCGCACAAGCAGGACCACAAAATAACGAAATCCTGATCAGTCAACTGCGCGGCCATAACACCTACAGAGGTGAGCCACAACTCAACCCCGGTGACTATGTACTAGGTCGTGTCCGGGGAACCGTGGGTGGCATTATGTCCGTCCAATTGATCAGACCTGTAACAGTGGATGGCAAAGAAATTTTCAGTGGTGACTTTGCCGACGGAACCACCGCTCGTATTGTTGGGGATGCCACTGGTGGTGACGATGTACTATTGCAAGTGGTAGATGGCAAATTAGTTTATGTGGGTAAAGCTCGTCCCTATTGGGTTTCCCGCTTGAAACTAAAATCAGAAATCGCCGTCAGTAGCACTCGCTCGCAACTTTTAAGAGAAATCAACGAAAAACAACCCGCTTGGGGACTTCCCGCTTTACCCCCGGAAACCAGAACCTTTACTGAAGTTGCTCCTCAACCCGCTCCCGCGCCTAGTGTATCTCCTATCCGCGGACTTTGGTAGTGGGAAGACATCAGGATAAAATCTCTTGTCTTGAGACTGAGAAGGGTGAAAACTTTGCTCACAATCTAACCAATTTGGACTAAATAAATCCCTCTTTTTCAGATAAAAGGGGGATTATTATTGCTCTCTTAGGTTTGGTGGGTAAAATGTATTCTAAGATACAGTCCTGCTGGCGAGGGAGTGGAAGGAACTACTCCAGACACAGAGGACACAAAGATTGATCGCTTCTATAGTAAGTTAAACTGGTCGCAACGCGCTCGCTACGCGAGATCACGCAAAGAATTAAGAGAGCCATGACCGAATCCAGATAGGGAAATTTCCCGATATTCACTCCGGTTCAAAAGACTGATTATTAAATTTCAAAGTCCGACAATTCTCCGTCACCGTCCGCACCACATCATCGGGCGCACCATCGGGAATTTCGGCTTCAATCTCCAGTGTTACCTTAACCCTGGCCCCACTGAGTCGGGTGAGATGCTGGATGATCTCATTGGCGATCGCTGGAGCGTCTCGATTGATCCGCAGGGGATCGATCGAGACAATGCCGTAAAACCTCCGCAAAACCGGCTTTTTCTCGACCAGATCATCGGGGGACTCTTTCGCAGTTAATCTAACACCAGAGGTTAAGTATAGCGGCCTATCGGGGTCACTAGAGATAACGGAATCAGTCTCGGCAGCGGTCGGGGGGTTAGCTGGTTTCTCGGCCTCTAGCTGCCCCATAGCTACATCAGGCTTAACCAGAAGGCTGTGACTGCTGATACTCGGGTTGATATCCCGAAGGATGACAAGACCAGTATATCTTTGCTTCGCCTCATCCCAGCCCTCTGCATAACCGAAGTTTTCCTCTACGAGCGTAGAACGAACCCCCTCCCGCACAGCCTGAAGTAGAACATCCGGGTTCTTGAGACGGGGCAAGTAAAGATACTGCGCTAGGTACTCCCAGAGACGCTTGATATCAATGTGGTTAGTCGAACGCCACAGGTATTTGTCGAGGGCGTCCATCCGCAGGTTGTCACCAGAGTAATGGGTAATCAGTTGCCCCTCATGAACCAGTTTGCGGCTGGCTCGATCGATAGGGGAATCGTCTCCTGGGATTCGGTTATCAGTCCACTGAATGCCTCCTTGGGGTTCCGGTTGCTCTGGCACTAACAGCCACTGATAAGTTTGGTTGAGGATCAGGCTTACCTCCTTGTCGGCTTGGTCGCGCTTAGTGATCGCCTGTTTTCTCTGAGAAACATCGAGATTGAGGGTTTCCTGATCCGCCACAATTGAATTCCAGGCAAGATATCCGGCGACGTTCTTCTCTAAGTTTTCCAAGTTCGACTTGTCAGCGGCAACGAATACAAGCGTATTCTTGTAATAGCGGGGGCTACCCCCTCTCTGATTGAGAATTTCCGCCACTAAACGCCGAGCGGGGCTATCTTCGGCGGATTTGCTGTGGGGTTGCCCAGGACTGAGAACTATAAGCCGCACCCCCAGATGAGGATCATCGGGAATATCAGCAGTTGATTCTGGAGCAATATGAATCGCTCCAAACTCGCCCCGCTGCTGGTCGGCCTTCAAGCGCCGGACGATTTCTTCTGTCACTTTATACCGCTCCTCAAAGAGCAGGTTTGCCCGATCTTGGGCTGTGCGGGTGACGTTCGGCTGATTGGAAATCCAGTAGCGGTTGCCATCGATGTAGAGGTAGGTGGCTCGATCCGTCAGTCGCCGGAGGGCATCCCCAAAGATGGCTACAGTCTCCCCCGGCTGCACACAACCCAGTTTGATCCTCTTATCTTCCAGACCTCGGTTAGCAGCCCGAATCGTGGGGGCCGAGCCAAGGTAAATAGTGCGCGTGACCCGACGGCAAGCAGAATAGCGTCCCAGGTTGGAATTTTGGCGATCGATGTCGAGGGGCAGAGAATTGGGGCCATCCACATCCTTTTCGATGATCGGAACCCAATTATCATCTAAGTAGCGGGTTAACTCCGACTGAACCTGAGCATCATCCATCGGGACGTGGGACGGCATGATCAACAAGCTCTTGTCCTCTCGCTCCCAAAGGGAATGGATGACCTTGGCCATGAGTCGCAAAACACCCCTGGTGCGTTGGAATTTATCGAGGGTTGACCAGTCGGAGTAGAGGCGATCAAAAAATTCCGGGTGAATGGGATAGGCTTCCCGCAGGCGGCGCCTGTAGTCAGCCTCCAGGCATTCGCTAGGAAACTCCTGGCCCTGGGTGCGATACATCTCGGAGAAGGCTTTAATCACCGCATCCCGTGCGACAAATAGTTGCGGGTCAGTAGTGGTTTGAAAGAGACGGCGGCGGACGATCTCGAAACTCTCCTCGGCACTAGCGGGTCGCCAGGGGGATTGGATGCGCCCGATCGCATTTTTAAGGCGGTCTAGGGCCTCTGTGCCTCTCTCCCCGCCAATTTCGATGTCAGAGGAGGGGATGCTCACGACTAAAAGGGTGCGATCGGCATTCTTCGCTGATTCACTCAAGGTCTGCGCGAAGGTAAAGTGGGTATCAAAACTTCCTCCAGGCAAGTCTGCCCGTTCGTGAAGCTGGCGGGCGTAGGCAACCCACTCATCGATGAGAATCAAGCAAGGGGCATAGCGGTTAAAAAGTTCTTTGAGGACATCTCCGGGGTTGGTGGCTGTTTCATCAGCCTCTCGCACCATCTCATAGCCTTCTTTACCCCCCAACTGCCAGGCAATCTCTCCCCAAAGGGTATGAACCCGGACTCCATCTCGTTTTTTTTCCACCGTACCTGGAGATAGCTTATTGCCGACGATGACGACGGTGTTAACGTTTTTCGGTGGTTCGTTGACGGCTGCTGCTTGCAAGACTGGCTCCATACCGGGGAGGTCTTTCGTTTCCACGCCGAAGAAGAGGTGATCAGCAATTCTCATTTTGAAATAAATAGAGCATTAACCCCGATTTTGGCATGGGCATATAGTACAAAGTAACTATTTTTGAGGAGAGGCGATCACCCAAAAAAACAGTTGGCTGGACAAATTAAGTAT
>NZ_JADEVX010000281.1:0-3931 GCF_015207925.1 Microcystis sp. LEGE 00066
TCAACAATAAACTTAAACTAATAAAAAGAAGAGGCTATGGCTTTAGAAACTTTCGGAATTTTTGGGTTAGAAGTATGTTATCTTGGCATCTTGTCTGTTGATTTAGCATAAAGAGTAACGAAGAGCCGCTTTAATTTATTTTCCTTATTACCTAATTAGGTTTTCAGGAATTGAAGTTAGTTTTTTCTGAATTTTCTCGCAACATTTGCCGAATTTCCTCTAGGGGTGATTCTGGTTCCAGTGGGCTATTTTCGGGAATAAATTCTAGAGTAATTTTTATTTGACGAGTTTCATTGAAATGCTCAAATCCCTGTTTCTGTAATTCCCGCAGAAATTCGTCATCATAATCTGGATGTCCAGGTGTTTTATTAGGCAGTTTTTCTAAAACATTAGAAAAAGTACATTCTCCATAAGTTTTAACTTTTCCTGTTCTCCAGTCTTTCTCCCCCCGTATTAATAATTTACAATGCTTCCCTTCACTCGGATAATGAACCCATTCAATTTTATTAATTTGACCAAATAGAGACGACCTATCTCCCGTTAGTCTTCCAAAGGAAGTATATTTGCCGATATAGTTTAAAAAATCTGCTTGGATTTTTTCCCTAAATTTTCTCACTAAAATAACTTCTTCATCTTCAAACATCAATACACTATCATCATCTTCGATAATAATTTTCTGAGAGTTGTTAAAAGTATCAAAATTCATTCTTTTGCTCCTTAATTATTCCCTATCCAATCATAATAACATACAAATTTTCTCTAGGGGTGATTCTGGTTCCAGTGGGCTATTTTCGGGAATAAATTCTAGGGTAATTTTTATTTGACGAGTTTCATTTAAATGCTCAAATCCCTGTTTTTGTAATTCCCGCAGAAATTCGCCATCATAATCTGGACGTTCAGGTGTTTTTTTAGGCAGTTTTTCTAAAACACTAGAAAAAGTACATTCTCCATAAATTTTAACTTTTCCTGTTCTCCATTCTTTCTCCCCCCGTATTAATAATTTACAATCCTTCCCTTCACTCGGATAATGAACCCATTCAATTTTATTAATTTGACCAAATAGAGAAGACCTATCTTGCATATCTGTTCGTAGTCTTTCAAAGGAAGTATATTTGCCGATATAGTTCAACAAATCTGCTTGGATTTTTTCCCTAAATTTTCTCACTAAAATAACTTCTTGATTTTTTTTGAGATTTTCCTGTGATCTTAATCACTGAGAATTAAAATATTAATCTAGCTAAAGTAATAAGTGTGTTAGCGAAAACTAACACACCTAAAATTAAGATTAGATTTTTTACCCTTTTCTAACCGTAAACTTTCCCATAATACTCTTGATATTCTTTGGATAACAAGGGTTGCCACCAATCCCGATGATCGAGATACCATTGAATGGTTTTTCTTAATCCCCCCTCTACCGTTTCTTCGGGTTGCCAACCTAATTCGGTGCGAATTTTAGTGGCATCAATAGCATACCGGCGATCATGTCCGGGGCGATCCCTGACAAAAGTAATTAAATTCTGAGCAGGTTTCACGGGTAAATCGGGAGCTAATTCATCCATTAAATCACATAACATCCTGACTAAATCGATATTTTTTACCTCATTATTTCCGCCAATATTATAGGTTTCTCCCGCTTTTCCTTTGTGAATAACTGTATCTAAAGCTTGACAATGATCCCGCACATATAACCAATCTCGAACATTTTGACCATCACCATAAACAGGTAAAGGTTTACCCAAAAGAATATTAATACACATCAAAGGAATTAACTTTTCGGGAAAATGATAGGAACCATAATTATTAGAGCAATTAGTAATAATTGTCGGCATTCCGTAGGTGTGAAAATAAGCTCTCGCTAGATGATCACTCCCCGCTTTTGAGGCAGAATAGGGACTATTAGGAGCATAGGGAGTAGTTTCGGTAAAAGCCGGATCATCTAATCCTAAACTGCCATAAACCTCATCGGTGGAAACGTGCAGAAAACGATAGTTATCGGGTTGGTGATTACTTAACCAATGTTGCCGAAAACTTTCTAATAGAGTAAAAGTTCCCACCACATTAGTTTGCACAAAAGCTCCAGGACCAAGAATCGATCGATCCACATGGGATTCGGCGGCAAAATGGGCAACTGTATCGATATTTTCACCGGCAAATAATTGATCAACTAAAGCTCGATCGCAGATATCCCCTTGCAGAAAACGGAAATTATTTCTATCTTTCAGTGTCGCTAAATTATGCAAATTGCCCGCATAGGTAAGAGCATCGAGAACAATGACACGATCCTCAGGATAATTCTCGCACCAATGATGAACAAAATTCGAGCCGATAAATCCTGCTCCACCAGTAATTACTATGCTTCTAGCTTGATTTTCTGTCGCCATGGCCACCTCTAGCAAAAGTTCGCTACTTATTTTAGGCTTTTTTGCTTCACACTTCTTCATCAAAAGTGATCTGATCGGAGTGATAATCTGGCGGTTCAACGTGAATTAAAATTCTCACAGGGCTAAATTGTTGGCTTAATCTTGCTTCTACCGCTTCCGTGATTGCGTGAGCAGTTTCTACATCTTGAGCGGAGACAATTAGGTGCATTTCCATAAATACCTGTCTTCCCACCACTCCCCGAGACGCGATCGCATGACAATTAAGCACCCCCGGCACCTCCATGACAATTTGATGAATCACTTCAGGAGCGATCGCCATTTCATCCACTAACAAAGGTAAATTTTCCTTGAGAACTTTCCAACCACTGCTAAACACCAAAAAAGCGACGGGAAAGGACAAAATCACATCTAACCATTGTAATTGGGGAATATTAGCCGTATTACCCACCCAAACCCCAACTAACCCCAATAAAACCGTAATTGTCACCCACACATCACTCATGGTATGACGAGCATCGGCAATCAAAATCGCACTACCGACACGCTGCCCCACGGATCTCTCATAGTAGGTGACAAAAATATTCACCCCTAAAACGATAATTAATAGCCATAATTCAGGACCGGCAATCTCGACAGGTTTTCCGCCTTTAATAATACGCATGATCGCCCCCTGCAAGATTTCAAAACAGGCAATTCCCAAAAAGGCAGCGATCGCTAAAGCTCCGATCGCTTCGTATTTCAGATGTCCGTAGGGATGATCTCGATCGGGATAGGGAGAGGAAAACCGCATCGCTACCAATCCCAAGACATTATTGGCACTATCGGTGACACTATGGAGAGCATCCGCTTGCAGACTCAAAGAACTAATTCTCAAACCCACCCCCGCTTTGATCGCCATAACCAAAATGTTCAGCAGCAGGGTGATCCAGAGAACCTTTTGGACGGTAGCCCGATTATCTTTTAAAACAGCCACAGGATTATCAGTTATCAGTTATCAGTGTTAATTTTCCCACTCTTATCTCCGTTTTTTTTCCTTTTTACTTTTGGCTCTTCTAGAGTACTGGACAGTGGGAAGTTCTTGCCGGGGGGGGAATCTGACTATCCCCAGGATGTTCAGGCCCACATTCCGCACCCTAAGTGTCACAACGTCTCAAAAGAGGAAGGGGCGTGAGTCAAAATACTTATCTAGAGGAGTTAGTTGGCGGCAAGCTGCCAGCAACTAAGCCGAAAATTTCAGGGTTCCCCCAGTCATTCTCAATAAACAGTGCTTATTAAGAATAACTGGGCAATCAGACTTAACATCTAGGGGGAGATTTTCCAGTTGCTCGCTTTGTTTTGTCACCCCTTGAAGTCAATCCATCTGGTCAAGATAAGAGATAATATTCCTGGCAAGGTTTGGAAAAAAATCTCAAAATGTTGCGCATCTCATCCGTTAAGTTACTAATCTTTTGATTGTCTTGAATAGGTCGGAGATGAATCCCTTGAAAGTTCTGAAATATCCAGCGTAATGTTGGTCGGTCAGTTAACTTACCCAACTGATTTTTCAGTCC
>NZ_JADEVX010000282.1:0-3914 GCF_015207925.1 Microcystis sp. LEGE 00066
GGTGTAGGGTGTAGGGGGAGTGGGAATTATGAATTATGAATTGGGGAGACCACTTCGTGCGCGACGTTCGGCGACGCTCAGTCGGGCCGTTGCAGGGGGAAGCGGGGAAATTGAACTAAAACCCCAAAACCCCAACCCCCAAAACCTGTCTCCTATCTCCTAACTCCTGAATACTGACGACCGCCGACCGCCTGATCTCAACAAGCAATTGAAATTACGAACAGCTTATCCAACAAGGTTTTTAGATTTATTCAGCCAGCCCTACCTGCGGCTGCATCTGATTTTTGTCAATCTACCCAGTGGGGATTTTTCCAGGGAAACTATCTGCTAAAATTCGCGCTTAATGGCGATTTTTTCCTCAATCCCGCTGCAGATTAGCTTTTGCAGTGGGATGCTTAGATGCGGTTGTTCATACATTCGTACTAATTTAAGGATGACTAATCATTGTTGATTGTCGTTATTTCTGCACATCTGAGATGCTCCCAGAAAGTCCGGACAAGCTAAGAGAAGATTTTAGTTTCAATCTGGTCATGACAAAACTACCTGAAACTTCAGGAACTGTCCTTGCTATTATCTTTTTGGTTGTCAATCTTTCCCAACTGCTTCGGCAGTTTTTTTGGGCTTTTTTTGTCTTTCTGGCTTTTTTGCGAACAAATGAACTAAGATAGTCGTTCTCTTTAATAAAAATTATGTTTAAATTTGTTTTGCCTAAGTAAAACTTATCAATTGGGCGACAAATCAGTGGCATTCAATAGCATGATTTCTGGAGCGAATTTTTCAGCAGACCCTATCTAATGGCAAGGAGAGAGTGAAACGGCTCTCTCCTTAATTATGGCTATTCGTCGTCGTCGCTGGCACCAACTTGCTTGAGATGAATATGTTTTCTCCCCAAAGTAATTTCAAATTCATCTCCCGGTTTGAGTCCCATTTTTTTGGTGTAGGCCGAACCGATCAGGAGATTATTATTTGATTGGACACTGATCCGGTAGCTGGCCGAGCGCCCACCTCGTCCATGACCATTGGCACTGCTATCTAAGTCAATTCCCTCAGCATCGATTAAAGCATTGAGAAATTTCATCATATTAACGCGTTCAATACCATTTTTTGTCATGGTATAGTAGCCGCATTCCCGGGCTTTTTCCTCTTTGCTGAGGTTGCCTAGCTGTTTAACTTTCTCAATTAGTTCGAGGCCAGTCAGGGGTTCTGGATTAGTAGTTGTGTTCATTTAAGTTTGCAGTAGATAAGTAAAGGTTAGGGTCATCAAGGCTAGTCGAGGAGAATTGCTCTCCCTGACCAGAAACAATCGGGTTACGATTGATCTCTACACTTATATTACACGGTATAAACTAAAAATTGTCACTTGCTTGGGGAAATTGATTGTAATTGATTAGACTCTATCTCTCGATCAAAATCTTAACAGAATTTATCAATGTTGATCGAGATGCCGGGGTAAGGGAGGTTAGCCTTTCTCTCATCAATGAGAGCAGGGGCTAGGATAGAGATAAAGAGGTAAAAATGAGGGATAATGAAGCTAACAACTAGGGGTCACTATAGTGTTAAAGCCTTGCTGGATCTTAGTTTACAACCGAGGGGAACTCCCGTATCGGTAAAATCGATCGCCCTGCGTCAAGATATCCCGGCTGCTTATCTAGAGAAATTGCTGATAGAAATGCGACGAGCGGGGTTAGTTCGTTCCTTTCGGGGATCGCAAGGGGGTTATCAGTTGGCTAGGCCGGCAAATCGTATCTCGTTGGGGCAAATTTTGGAGGCAGTGGGAGAGACGATCGAGCCATTATCAGGTTATCATCCCAAGGACGAACAGGCAGAAGATTGGGTGACATTTACTATCTGGAAACACCTCCACGAGAAATTAAAAGAGGCCCTGGGGAAGATTACCTTAGCGGATTTATACTACGATGCGCGTAGCTGGATCGCCGCTAGGGGAGAGGAAACCAGCTTTATTGTTTAGTAGTTTAGAAGTTATGACAGCAACAAAACAAGCAAAGATTTATGGGGGAGGTTGTCACTGTGGAGCGATCCGTTTTCAAGTGGCGATCGAGCATGATCAAGCTCTAGACTGTAATTGTTCGATTTGTCAGAAAAAAGGTTTTCTGCATCTGATTGTTCCTTCAGCACAATTTACCCTCCTAAGCGGTGAAGATTTTTTAAGTACCTATACATTTAATACCCACACAGCCCAACATTATTTTTGTCGTGTTTGTGGTATTCATCCTTTCTATCGTCCCCGCTCCCATCCTGACGCTATAGATATAAACCTGCGCTGTTTGGATGGCAATGTCTTGGAAGATTTTCAGATTCAGTTCTTTGATGGGGCTAACTGGGAAGACAATATCGAGAAAATTCGGGATATCGATGGGAAAAGGGAGTAATTGTGAAGGGAACGGCAACGGCGATCATTTTAGTATTAGGGGCGGTTTTAGATTATCTGATCGGTGATCCCTGGGGGTGGATTCATCCAGTGCAGGTGATGGGGGCGATTATTGCCGTGGCCACCAAAGTTATTCTTAATTGGACGCAGGAAAAAATTTGCCAACGTTTAGCGGGCATAATTCTGGGACTAGGTTTAATTATTTTGGCTGGGGTCTTAACTTGGCTAGGAATCCAATGGTTAGGTCAGGTCAATTTGCTGCTGAGTTGCCTAGTACAAGTGATTCTCTTGGCTAGTTGTTTAGCCGGTAGAAGTTTACGCCGGGCTGCCGAAACAGTCATCGCAGCTTTACAAGCGGAAAATATCACCTTAGCTCGTTGCCAACTAAGTTTATACGTTGGTCGCGACACAGATAATCTCGGCCAAGAAGAAATCCTTCGCGCCCTATTAGAAACCGTCAGTGAAAATGGTGTGGATGGAGTTACCGCGCCGCTTTTTTATGCCCTTCTCGGTGCTTTTCTGGGGGTGGGACCAGTACCCCTCGCTTGCGCTTATAAAGCCGCTAGTACCCTCGATTCGATGATTGGCTATCGTCGGCCACCCTACACCCATATTGGTTGGTTTAGTGCCAAAAGCGAGGACGTTTTGACATGGCTACCCTGTCGTTTAACGGTCTTAACTCTCGCCCTAATTTCGGGCCGGCCGGGGCGGGTTTTAAGCATTTGTTGGCGCGATGCCCGTCGGGATCCTAGTCCTAATTCCGGTTGGAGTGAATGCGTCTATGGGGCGATTTTGGGGGTGCAATTGGGGGGAAAAAATCAATATCGAGGCCAGATTGTGGAAAAACCTTTATTGGGCGATAACCTCAACCCGATTACCGTCAAAACCGTCGAACAGGCTTTGAATTTAACTCGTACTTGTGTATTACTTTGGCTGGCGATCGCTGTCAGCTGCTTGATTGCTAGAGATTTTGCTCAATTTTAGCGACCAGAGGCGACGGCGTTGACGGGATTGACGCTGCCAGTAACGGATAATCAGGGAGAAGGTCAAGAATAGGGATTGCAGTATCTGTATCTGTCCGCAGATGCGTTGATAGTTTTGTCGGAGATAATAGGTTTTCGCCCCGGCGATGACAATATATTCCGGGGCGGGGTAAAAAATGTGGTGTAAACGTCGTTCCACCCGGTTTAAAATTTTGGTCACTCGCCCTAAAATTCGCCGCAATTGCCACAATTTCCAGACTAGAAAGCAATTAAATAAAGTTAAGCCTAGATTGAAGCCGAGGACAAAAAAGAACATGATCGAGGCGATGGTCGAGTTATGCCAATTTTAGCCTAGATTCCCGACTTGAAAGTGTCGGGGAAAGAAATCTAAGAAGCTGCCCGCGTATTTAGGGTCTGCTGAATAAATCTAAAAACCTTGTTGGATAAGTTGAGATCAGGCAGGGGGCAGGAGGCGGTCGGCGGTCGTCAGTATTCAGGAGTCAGGAGACAGGAGATAGGAGATTATTTTATTTATTCTCCCC
>NZ_JADEVX010000048.1:0-25714 GCF_015207925.1 Microcystis sp. LEGE 00066
TTCCCGCAGTGCCGAATACTACAGCGAAACCCTTGCGGGATTAGAGATGATTGCTATCCCTGCTGGCACTTTTATCATGGGGACACCGGACGGAGAAAAAGGAGACTTTACCGGTAGTGATAAACCCCAGCGCTTAGTCAAGGTGAACAGTTTCTACCTGAGTAAATACCCAATAACCCAAAAACAATGGCAAATTGTCGCTAATCTGCCCAAAATTAACCGCGATTTAACCCCCAATCCCTCCCACTTCCAAGGGGATAACTTACCCGTCGATAGCATCTCTTGGTATGATGCGATCGAGTTTTGCGATCGACTGTCCAAGGCCACCGGCAGAAACTATCGACTCCCAAGCGAGGCACAATGGGAATATGCTTGTCGTGCCGGCACTACCACACCCTTCTACTTTGGTGCCACCCTTACCAGTGAATTCGCTAACTACTATGCCATTAAATTTCCCTATGCAGTGGAAAGAGAGAGCGAATTTCGAGCTAAAACCACCCCTGTAGGCAGTTTTCCCCCAAATGCCTTCGGATTATACGATTTACATGGCAGTTTATACGAATGGTGTGCCGATCCTTGGCATCGCAACTATAAAAATGCTCCCAGCGATGACCAAGTATGGCCGGCCGATCCTAATAGCACCGGCAATCGTTATCGCATCCTGCGTGGAGGTGGTTGGGGGACAGAATTGAGGGAATGTCGCTCCGCTAGTCGAGGCCAATTTGGTCCGGATAATCGCTATAGTGTATTAGGATTCCGCATCGCCAGTAGTTAGCTCAAAATTCTGGTTTCAACAACTTTGCCGGTAAATTGTGCGTCTCTAAACCTGTTTTAGTCTGTGAGTGTAAGCGAGTGACCAACTCTCCACCCTATCCCTTTTTAACCACCCCCGTCGGCTCTTTGCAAATTCCTTTTTTAGAGCAAATTGAAGAAATTACCGGCAATAATAGTTATATTCTCAGAGATTCGCCGCAATTACTCAAATTATCTCTAGTTATTCCCACCTATAACGAGCGAGATAACGTTATTCCCCTAGTCGAGAATCTCAGTCAATTACTCGATCGAAAAATTCCCGATCAGTATGAACTAATTATCGTCGATGATGACAGTCCCGATCGCACTTGGGAATTAGCCAGCAAATTAACCCCAGATTACCCGCAACTGCGGGTGATGCGTCGTCAGGGAGAAAAAGGATTAGCGTCCGCAGTGGTACGGGGTTGGCAAGGGTCAAGGGGTGAGATACTAGGAGTAATCGATGGAGACTTGCAACATCCCCCCGAAATTCTCTACAATCTCCTCGAAACTATCGAAAAAGGAGCCGATTTAGCTCTTGCTAGTCGTCACGTCGAAGGAGGAGGAGTGAGCGAGTGGAGTCTGCTGCGACGATTTCTCTCTCGCGGCGCTCAAATCCTTGGTTTAATTCTACTGCCAGAGGTGGTCGGTCGCGTCTCCGATCCCATGAGCGGTTACTTTATGGTCCGCCGTCAAGCGATCGCCGGTCTGATTCTCAATCCCACCGGTTACAAAATTTTACTAGAAGTCATCGGCAAAGGCCGCATCAAAACCATCGGAGAAGTGGGTTATGTCTTCCAAGAGCGGCTAGAGGGGGAAAGTAAGGTAACTTGGAAACAATGGCTAGAATATATCTTCCATCTGCTGCGTTTGCGCTCTCAAAAGCCATTAAGGTTTTTAGATGCAATTGTCAATCTACCTTTAGATAGATTTATTCGCTTCGGTTTAGTGGGATTAACTGGGGTTTTTGTCGATATGGCCTTTCTCTATCTTCTCAGTGATCCCGCCGCTTTGGGTTGGGGATTAACCCGCAGTAAAATCATCGCCGCCGAATTAGCAATTATTAATAATTTTATCTGGAATGATCGCTGGACTTTTGGCGATTTATCTGCTCGTCAACGGGGTTGGAATAAACGCTGGAAAAGATTTTTCAAGTTCAATTTGATCTGTTTAGCCGGTTTAATTTTAAACGTACTGCTGCTCAACCTTCTCTTTAATGGTTTAGGAATCAATCGCTATCTGGCTAACTTTATTGCGATTGCCATCGTCACGGTTTGGAACTTTTGGGTTAATCTTAAACTCAGTTGGCGGGTGACAAAATAGCCAGCTAGAAGCAAAAAATGCGTTTACCCTGTTGTCAATAGCATTTGAAACCCGCTTACTCCATCCTATGATCCTGATTACAGAAAAAATTTACCAGTCTATTTTCACCCACGCAGAATCCACCTATCCCGAAGAATGTTGTGGGTTACTCCTAGGAAAAATTACCGAGACAGCAGCCGAAGTTATCAGCATACAAGCAACAGAAAATAACTGGTCAGGCAATAGAAAAAACCGATTTAGTATTGCCCCAGAAGTGCTTTTACAAGCTCAAAAATCGGCCCGGGAAAACCAGCTAGAAATTATCGGTATCTATCATTCCCATCCCGATCATGCCGCCATTCCCTCGGAAATTGATCGCCAATTAGCCTGGTCAGGATATACTTATTTAATTGTCTCCGTAGTTTCAGGGCGAGCGATCGATTTACAAGCTTGGCAACTGGACGAGCGCGAACAATTTCAAATCCAACCTCAAGAATTAAAATGTTTTTGACATCGCTTGAGAACAAAAAAGAAAGGCTGGGGAAAGTTTTTAAAATCCATAATTCCCAGCACCGTATTATCATCTACTTTCCGAAAAGAGTCATTAATCGGCAAATAATCATAAATCATCGTGGCGCTAACTTTGTCCCGATATTCCATCATTCGCAGTCTAGCCTGACTTGTCTCTGTTTTTAGCAAGGAGTTGGTCAGCATCAGCAAAGGTTTCAGAGAATTATTTTTCAGTATCGGCAGCCGCAAAATCCAGTTCATGGCCGTGGGATTGGGTGCCACCTTAAAAATTTTTCCCTGACCATCTAAAAATAACAGGGGGTGGACATTCTCAGTATCGACAAATTCTTTACCATACCAATTAGATGCTTCTAATAAACCATCCATGGGGTGATTTGTCTGAAGTCCAGAACCTTGCCAAAGACCGAGCATAAAGTCTAAACTCACGGGTTCGAGAGCGTCAAACAATTCTAACGCTCTTTCGGTCGTCGTTTGACCAGCTTTAAGAATCGACTGGCAGCTTTCTAATTCTAATGTTTCCATTGTCTCGCTCTTATTGTGTCCTGACAATGATATTATAGCTGCCCAGCCAGAGGGTGGGGGATTGCCACTTGGTTAAGATTACCAAACATCCGACATATCTTCAGTCAATGGGTCATCGTATCACTCTAGGGTTTCCAGCCATTCACTCAGTTCTTCCTTGATGGTTTCTTTAAGTTCTCGCAAATCATTTTTATCTATTAGGCCTTTTTCCAGTAAGAAAGTGTAGAACTTTTTCAGACTACCTGCGTTAGCCTTGAGACTTGATTGACTGGCCCACAGGGCCTTTTTGATAAACCAATAACCCAAAAAGTCACCGACCATATCTACCCCGTCTTTAGCTTCTACTGCATCCTCATAGAGTAAATATTCGTTGATATAAAAATCTATATTTGAAATATGATTATTAATGGTTTTTTCCGACAAACCTGATGATTCTAGCCAACTCTCGAAATCCTTTAGTAATTCATGATTGACTTTTCTTATCCTTTGACAGTCAGCCTCATATTTTTGGGAATCATCCATCTCAAATTTCTCTCCTCTAAATCGCTGCTCGATGGTCAATAGGGTAATGAATCAAGTGTTTTTTTTCCAAGCGTCTAAAGCCGCCATTTGCTCCTCGGTGTCAACCTCGGCCAACCGCCGGAATCGCCTTTCTCTTTTCTGCTAAATAGCTTCAACGATGTTAGACTGAATTTGCTCAATGGTGGCGGCCACATCTTCTTCTGTATCTCGAGGTTGGGTTAATTCCACATCCGTTGAGGAGAGGTACATTTGGGCCCAGTCTAGGTTTTCCAGTTCACACTGGTCAATCACCGAACTGGGGATGTTTTTCAGGGTGATGCTATCCCATTCAATGCCGATGAGATTGCTCTGCCGCTCAATTATCACAATTCTTCCTTGCCAACCACCGATGTCAGTCCCCAAATCTGGGTCAAGTACACCCTGTTTGACGATGACCGAGTCGCCGACTTTGAAGGCAAACTCTGACTCGGAAAATTCGGGCGACAAGCTGGAGGCAACCGAGAGATGATACTCGCTTCCTAGCTCTTTTAACTCAAAATCCACAATCATCCGCTTGTTTTCCGAGAAATAACGGGTTTTCCTAGCGATTAGCTCCTCGATTAGCCCTTGAATATCCGCCTTGAGCCTTTTATCTCCTTTAAGAAGGTCTTTATTAAAAACTCGGTCTATCATCTCTTGCCGCTTTGATTCGGGGGACAACGCCAGATTCCAAGCGATTATCCCTATGGTCAGCAGTGTTCGCATAGATCCCTTCGTTTCATTGGATTCGCGGTAAGGCTCGATAAAATCCTCCAGAACTTCCGACATTGTGACTTCCCCAGAAGGAGAGACGACAATTTCCTTGAAAGGCAAGGACTTTTCTCTTAATTTCTTCTCAAAGCTTTTCAAGGGTTTTTCGGATCCTTGGGACATTTTCTGCAGCCTGAGCAGTTCACTAAATGCCTTCGATTTTTTAGCCATGATTGAGCCAGAAAATATGTGTTATTAATCCTGTTGGGTTGCTGAACAACATTGGAATAGGGGAATTGTAACTGCTCTCAGGGAGCGATTGCGCTCTCATTATTAAATCTTAAAGTTCTGGTCTGAGTCGTCAGCTGTTGACTGCTATCCGATACTTTTTTGTTAACATAGATTAGCAATGCACTTTCAGAGATTCTCTTAAAACAGAGGATATCTCCTTCCCAAATCCCCCCAAGGGAAAAATATGTCTCAAAAGCCGATTTATCTAGATTGCCACGCCACGACACCGATGGATCCGCAGGTTCTGGCGGCGATGTTACCCTATTTTACCGAACACTTTGGTAATGCCAGTAGTATTAATCATGTCTATGGTTGGACAGCCGAGGCTGCGGTTAAACAGGCAAGAGAAACAATCGCCGCTGCTATTAATAGTAGTCCCGAAGAAATTATTTTTACCAGTGGAGCAACAGAGGCCAATAACCTCGCTATCAAAGGGGTTGCCGAAGCTTATTTCGCCAAGGGAAGGCACATAGTTACGGTGATGACAGAACATCGGGCCGTTTTAGATCCCTGTCATTATCTGGAAAAATTGGGTTTTGAGGTGACAATTTTACCCGTCGGTGCTGATGGCTTAATTGACTTGGAACTACTAGAAAAATCTTTGCGTCCTGACACGATTTTGCTGTCAATTATGGCTGCTAATAACGAGATTGGGGTGATTCAACCTTTAGCGGCAATCGGGGCGATTTGTCGCCAGTATCAGGTACTTTTTCATACGGACGCGGCCCAAGCAATCGGCAAAATTCCCCTAGATGTGGAGGAAATGAATATAGATTTGATGTCCTTAACTGCCCACAAAGTCCACGGACCAAAGGGAATCGGTGCGCTGTACGTCCGGCGCCGAAACCCCAGAGTCCGTCTCGCCGCTCAAATTCAAGGGGGAGGCCAGGAAAAAGGATTGCGATCGGGTACAATATTTACACCGCAAATTGTCGGTTTTGCCAAGGCAGTAGAATTGGGCATCAAAGCGATTGAAGAAGATAACAGCCACTTAAATCAGTTAAAAGCCCGTTTATGGGAGATTATCAGTCAATTAGACAGAATTTATCTCAATGGTCATCCTAGCCAAAGATTAGCCGGAAATTTGAATATTAGTATTGAAGGGGTGGACGGTGCGGCATTATTGTTAGGATTACAGCCAATAGTGGCGCTTTCCTCCGGTTCTGCCTGTTCTTCTAGCCATACCGCCCCCTCTCACGTTTTAACTGCCTTGGGTCGCCCCGAATCTCTCGCTTATGCTTCCCTGCGCTTCGGGTTGAGTCGTTTTAACACTTTAGAAGAAATTGAACTGGTGGGGGAACAGGTGGTTTTAACGGTTAATTCCCTCCGCAAAGCCCAAAATTTTTGACGTTTCGGCTCCTATCCACAAGTTAGTTTCGGTCTAGGTTTCAAAAATTCCGAAAAAGCTTTCTATGATTGTCTTTGACTGATTGCCGTCCCGGTTAATAACACTGATGCTTGGTTTTCACTCCAGTGAATCATCCAACTCGGTTGTAATCCCAAAACAATAATAAATAAAGCCAAGGCAATTTCGGGAAATCTTTCGGGCCAGGTACTGCGAGGAATGCGCGATAATTCAGGGGTTAAACGACCAAAGAAAACCCGATTAATCATCAGGAGAAAATATACTGCGGTTAAACCACTAGCAACCAAACATAAGAGCGTTTGTATTGGAAAAATCGGGAAACTGCCACGAAAAACTAAAAATTCGGCGATAAATCCCACCATTCCGGGGATGCCGGCGCTGGCCATAGCCGCTAAAATCATTAACATTCCCGTGATTGGTAAACCTCTTTCCGGATTTAATAAACCGCGTAGATAATCCACATCCCGACTGCCGGTTTTTTTATACACTACTCCCACCAACAAAAATAACAAAGCGGAAATTAAACCGTGACTAATCATCTGCAAAATCGCCGCAGTGATGCTTAATCTGGTGGTGGCCGCCGCCGCTAGTAAAATATAGGCCATGTGGGAAATAGAAGAATAGGCCACTACTTTTTTCATATCCTTTTGGGCAATAGCGCAACTGGCCCCGTAGAGGGCGCTGATAGCTGCTATCGTTGCTAACCAAGGGGCGAGAGTTACCCAAGCATCGAGAAATAAACCGACTCCAAAGCGCAGCAGTCCATAGGTTCCTAATTTGAGTAATATTCCCGCTAAAAGCACAGAAACGGGGGTAGATGCTTCCACGTGGGCATCCGGTAGCCAAGTATGAAAGGGAAAAATCGGGATTTTGATGGCTAATCCAATCAGAAGGGGGATGAGGAGCAGTAATTGGGTTTTAACGTCTAAATTATTCGATAAAAGGGGATTATAGGCGAAATTATTAGCACCGGTTAGCCAAACTAAGCCGAGGAAAGATATCAGCACTAAAAAGCCTGAAATTGCCGTGTATAATAAAAATTTCATGCCCGCATAACCGCGTCTTTGACCCCCCCAAATGGCAATGAGAAAGTAAAGGGGGACGATTTCTAATTCGTAAAATAGGAAAAATAGCAGTAAATCCTGCGCTAGAAAGGCCCCCGCTACTCCGGCATTGAGTAACAAGAGCAGAGAATAGTAAAATTTCGGTCGGTTAACCTCTGTACCACTAGCATAAAGAGCAATTATTGTCAAGATGCTGTTAAGAAAAAGTAATGAAAATGATAAGCCATCGACACCGAGGGCATAGTTGAAACCGAGGAAATTAATCCAAGGCAGGTTAACCGTGAACTGCATTTGCGGGTTACTAGGGTCAAATTGCCAGCCAAGGAGAATATTAAGCAGTAAGAGAACGACAGCAAGAGTTAGAGCTAATCCTCGCACTTTTTTCGCCTCTAGAGGCGTGTAGGCAATCAGTATCGCCCCTATAATCGGTAGCCAAATAAAAGCGTTGAGCATTCTTTACTTTAATGGGGATGATAAACTTAATATTATTGCCTAAGCGGTCAATCTTTAGCAAGATAGCTATCAACTTTTAACATTTATTAATAAAATGAGCCAGAGATTACCATTACCAGAAATTCGTCGAGAAAAAAACAGCGATTTTGCTGCCATATACCGAGTAAATTCCTTGGCTTTTGGCCGAGAAAATGAAGCCAATTTAGGAACCCCTCATAACTCACCATTAAGATAACTGCTATAATTATCGTCTGGGGTTTGACTCGGTGTCAAAAAAAGTTTCAGCTAATTTAATTAAATTGGTTCGATTAATCTTGCCTTGGGGACTTTTTGGTATCTCTGGTAATTTTATCCAATGTTTCGGCAGTTTATAATTGACTAATTTATCCTTAATCTGGGATTGAATAATTGTCTGGCCTATCTGAGAATTAACGGGGACATAAAAAGCGACAATTATCTGTCCCCATCGAGAATCTGGCAACCCTAAAACCACCACATCTTTAACTAAATTAGTGTGTCTAATGGCAGTTTCTACCTCAAAAGGATAAACATTTTCTCCTCCAGTAATTATTTTTTGACTATCGCGACCAATGATATATAAATAACCACTTTCATCGAAGTAACCTAAATCATCCGTCTCGAAGTAGCTTGCTTGATTAAGATGGGGATAATAGCCTAAAAATAAAGATTTCGCTTCAATAATAATTTTCTGGTTATCGGGATTAATTTTTATCTGAGCATGGGGTAATAGCTGTCCATTACTATTATTGCCTCGTCGAAAATCTTCCGGTTTAAGGGTGACAATTTGTGAGGCAGTTTCCGTCATTCCGTATGTGGGAGACAAAGAAATATTATATTCTCTAGCTTTTTCTAGTAAAGATGGCCATGCAGGGGAACCTCCTAGTAAAACTGTTTTAAAATTGGCTAACCAGCGAGGGTCATTTTCTAGAAAGAATTGTAATTGAGTGGGTACTAAAGAGATAAAATAATCTTGAAGATTGAGATTATTTATGTGCTTTTGTTTGATTTTATGGTAAGGAATAACAGCAAAATCTCCCCCCGTTAAAAAACTTCTCAGAAACTGCATTAAACCACTAACATGATATAAAGGCAGTAGGCAAAAAGAGTTAACCTGCTTGACTTGAAAATATTCAGAGAAACCTTTGACAGAAGCAGTTAAAGTTAACCAGTTGTGGATAGCAAAGCGAATTTTTCCCGAGGTTCCCCCCGTGGGTATCATCAGAGAATTAGTCAAAGGATTGACAGGAGGAGAATTATGGTTAAAAACCTCGATATTTTCACCAAAAATATAATCGGGTTGCACCAGAGAGAAAACCTGCTGCCATTCGTTAGTTTTCCAGTCGGGATTAGCTAAAAATAGGCAACTTTTGACCCTGACAGCAGCCAAGAATATCGCTAAGAATTTAATGGGATTGCCTTCAGCAAGCAGTATAGTTAATCGAGGATTATCTGCGGCGATAAATTTCTGACAATAGGACTGATATAATTGATAAAATTGCTGGCTATTGTATCCATATAACCAATCTTTTTGACTGAGATATGCTAATTGTTTGCTGATGTCGTCCACAGTTTTTCTAACCAATCGGGGTCACTATTATTAAACCATTGTTGCACACCAAAACCTAAAGCTCGCTCCTTTTTGGGGTATTCTTGTGCTAGACGTAAAGCGGATTTTCTGCCGATATTAGTTTCTAAAACCGAGGAAAATACTAAATCTAAGGGATATTTTTTCCAGAGATTTATTAACCCTTGGATTGAACCAGTAATAGCAGGTTTAATCACAAAAATTCCTCGCCATCCCCGTTGATAACATTCCTCTATTTGTCGAAGATTGGCTACGGATTCATCTAAGGCAATCCCCGTGGTAAAATTTTGACTTAATTGCAACATTTCCTCTAATTGAGACGGGGGTAAAGGTTGTTCAATAAATTCAATTATTTGACATTCATCGGCAATTTTTAACCAGATTTTACTCTCAGCAATACTTAATCCCCCATTGGCATCTAAACGCAATTTAATTCCCCTGGGTAATCGGTCAATTAATTTTTCAAATAAGTTTAACTCCTCTGCGAGAGAATTAACTGCAATTTTCCATTTATAAGTATTAGTTTGATTGGCGGCTAAAATATCATCTAAACAGGGAAATACTGCCGCACCAGTGGGTAATAAATAACTATAATTTTTCGGTTCTAATTCTCTCGATTGATTCTCTATACTCAAATCTTCTAAAGCTGATTCAAAGGCAAATTGACAAGCGGGAAATTGTTCGGGAATAGAAAAAATTGAAGTTATTGATAGGGGATTTTCGAGACTTTTACAGAATAATATTGCTGCCGATAATGTTTCTGAACCAAATTCAGGTAAAGGAGCAATTTCTCCCCATCCTATACGTCCATCTTCCGCTTCTAAGCGAATAATAATTCCTTCCCTAATTTCCCATAGTCCGTGATGGGTTTGTAGGGGATGCAGCAAAGGACGCTGATAAACACGAAATTGCCAGAAATACATGATTAACTATAAGTAGTAGTGAAAAGCTTAACATGAGCAGGCGTTGGGTTTCATGCTTCAAACCAACCTACGTTCTTTATAGAGTTTGTCAGCGAAACGTTTTTTTGTCTTAAAGTCCAGAAAACGGGTTTCTCCGGGAAACCCGTTTTCTAGGTGACTTAGAAGGATAACTTAGACACTTAAACAAAGAAATTACCCACTGGAATGCTCCCTAAAGCTGGTAAAGTCCCAGTAAATCCAGTGATATTTATTAATAAATCATTGCTGGATTGGAAGCCAGCCGTGCTATCATTAATAACGAGGTAAGTTCCAGCTATTGCACCGGTTGTTACCTGCACTAAGGCGGCACTATTAACCCCTAATCCTTGATTACCTGTAATCGCTCCATTAGCATCAGTAAATACCTGATTGACTAAATTCTGTAAAGTGGTGACAGTGCTATTAGCAGCGCGACTGAAACTACTAGGCGCACTCGTGGCGTTTCCAGCTTGAGTTAATAAGTCAATTTTATCACTATTGATGGCAAAATCTGTGATACGATCGCTTGTTGATATGGTAGATTGTCCAAATTGGAAGACGAAGATATCTGCACCTAAACCACCGGTTAACAAATCAGCACCGTTAGCACCATTGATTTGATTAATACCACTATTTCCAGTGATTTTATTGTTACCGGCGTTACCTGTACCATTAATATTATTAGTGCCAATTAGTCTGAGGTTTTCCACATTGTTGGGTAGGGTGCGAGTGAGAGTGCTTTGCCAAGTATCAGTAATGATAACTTCTCCTATTCCCCCTTCGGGATTGATGGTAGCATTAACGGGATTTGACAGGGTTACTGTAAAAGCTTCATCGGCTTCGTTGAGGTTATCATTGAGGATGGGAATGCTAATAGTAGCAGTAGAAGTATTAGCAGCAATGGTGATAGTTCCAGTTTTGCTAGTGTAATCTACATTAGCGGTAGCGTTAATCGGTGCAGTGGTATAGTTGAAGGTAATTGGTTGCGGGTTGGGGTTATCAACTGTGACGGTGAGGATGGCATTATTATCTTTACCTTCCACTACGGTGATGTCGTTGATGGAGAGTTGAGATAAATCATCATTATTAATTGTCCCCGTCACTGGGGTGGTTGTACCTACTGTATAACCTGTCCCGGTCGCGAGGGTTAAAATAACAGTTTCGTTACTTTCTACTATTGTGTCAGGAGTGGGGTCAATTGTTACGGTGGCAGTGGATGAACCAGCAGCAAAGGTGACTGTATTGGTAGTCCCAGTACGAGTGTAGTCGGTATTAAGAGTCGCTGTCCCTCCGAGGGTGTAATTGACGGTTAAAGAATTAGTGGTTACTCCGGTGCGGGTGAAGGTATAGACTAAGTTGGTTGTCCCATCTTCTGTCACACTTGCGGGAGAAACTGCTAGGGTGACAGTGGTATCGTCATTGGTAATTGTCCCCGTAGCTGCGTTAGGAGTACCTACTGTATAACCTGTCCCGGTCGCGAGGGTTAAAATAACAGTTTCGTTACTTTCTACTATTGTGTCAGCAGTGGGGTCAACAGTTACAGTCGCAGTGGATGAACCAGCAGCAAAGGTGACTGTATTGGTGGTCCCTGTACGAGTGTAGTCGTTATTAAGAGTCGCTGTCCCTCCGAGAGTGTAATTGACGGTTAAAGAATTAGTTGTTACACCAGTACGAGTGAAGGTATAAACCAGATTTGTTGTCCCGTCTTCTGTCACACTTGCGGGAGAAACTGCTAGGGTGACACTGGTATCGTCATTGGTAATTGTCCCCGTCACTGGGGTGGTTGTACCTACGGTATAACCTGTCCCGGAAGCGAGGGTTAAAATAACAGTCTCGTTGGGTTCAACTATTGTGTCAGCAGTGGGGTCAACAGTTACGGTAGCAGTGGTAGCATTAGCAGCAAAGGTGACTGTATTGGTGGTCCCTGTACGAGTGTAGTCGTTATTAAGAGTCGCTGTCCCTCCCAAGGTGTAGTTGACGGTTAAGGGATTAGTGGTTACTCCGTTACGGGTGAAGGTGTAAATCAGATTTGTTGTCCCATCTTCGGTGACACTACTGGGAGAAACTGCTAGGGTGACACTTACAGGCAAATTGAAGGTAACAGGTACACCCGTATCTGCCAAAATAGCGACATCGAGAGGTGATATATAATACTTTTGGCCATAGTAATATACTACGCCATTCATCAAATCGGATATAAGATCCGACCCGGGACGAGGAGAATTGTTGCCTAAATGAGAGATGTTACCGTAGGTTAGAGGTACTGGAGAACCGTAAATACTCACGGCTTGACTGCCAGTGAAAAAGAAGTTTGTGCCGTCAAAGTAAGTTTTTTCATCGAAGGTAGATTGATAATTTCCCGGCATTGTTCCCGTAGTAGGGTTCATCCAGCCGTTGAAAGCGAAGGCATGACCTAATTCATGCATAAATACAGAAACGGCATCGATTTTATTGTTGGGGACGATTCCCTCTCTCGTGAATGGATTACTATCAAACCAAAGTGTATTAATTAAATAATTAGGACTTAAATTAATTTCTATATCTGGTTCATTCTGATTAGGATCAATTCCAGTTTTGATCTCGGCAGCTGCCCCTTGCTCGAATATGTTAAAAGTGCCATTATTTCTTACAAAAGAGGAAGTAACGCTTCTTCCAGTAGCAGTAGGGATATTATTGTTAAAATTAACAACCACTTCTAGATTAGCGTTTACTCCCCCGATATAGTTGTCCCAGAAAGACTCAGAGGCTTGTATGCTAGATTCTATGGCGGCATAGTAGGTAGAATAAGTATTTAGGGGATCGTTTATGGTGATATTAAAGTGGAGGTTATTGGTAGCCATCTGTTCAATCTGAATTTGCTGTCCATCAATCTCAACAATAGCAGTATCATTTTCTAATTTAAGCACTTGCAACTGCTGGCTAGATAAACTTTCCCCTGACACCAACTCTGCAAAAATTGCCCCCTCATCTCCGGCGCTATCCACCTGATTAATTTGAGCATCCACATAATGCCCAATTTCTTCTAAAATTACATTAACTATCGTTGCTGACGAAGCCGTATTCAAAAAAGATGCCGATAGATAAATCTTATTCTTACTGCTGGAATATGCACCATTCGCAGTCCCCAAAACCTCATCACTGAGTACCTCAATCGGGGGAATTTGACCAAAATTTCGGCTTTGCCACTGTTGTCGTAATTGCGTCGCCTTAACCACATCATAACTTGTGCCAAAAGCGGTTTCTAAATTCGCCCAAAAACCATCAGATTGAGCGAAATTGAACAAAACATCGTCAACAGCAGGAATAATCGCCAAAAGAGTAGAAGTCATGACAGTAACAGCAAAAGTTTATTGCTAATAGTTTTAGCCTAACAATCCCCCATCTTTCAAGACCCCTGTAACAGAAATTAACATTGATCGGGAAAACTGTATTTCTAAATCATCAGTTTTTCTGAATATTGTCTCTCAATTCCCCCCTCACAACTTAATCTAATTCATTTGCCGTTTGCAAAACCTCCTCATAAAGTTGATGACTGATGCGAAAATTTGCTTGGCTAATTAGAGACTCCATTATCGGTTTAACCTTAGCAATCAATCCTCTATTTTTAGCGATTAAAAGAACTCCTAGAACCCCCGTAATTGACAGTCCCAAACGCACAGCCTCCCTCCGTCCAAGACGCTCATCAATTAACAATTCATCTGCTTTTAATTCTAAGGCAAGAGCGATTGCTTCTGCTTCGCCAAGATCTAAATTATATTCATTCCTCAAACAAGCCACAAGTTCCAAATTAGCGGCTTGTTTAACCTGTATCCAGTTCAGAGAAATTATCGCTTTAATGCGGATATCTTCCTCAGTTAAATTGGCTAATTCATTGGCAACTGCTTGGGGAATAACAACATTAGTATAAATATCTTTTAAGATTGACAGATAACCAACAAGAGCAAGACTGCTGAGAGGAGAAGTATCGCTAATAATAATCATAGCCAACCTTTCTCTTTTAAATGCTTAATATCTTGCTGAAACTCAGCAACATCATAGTGAATACAAATTCCTCGTTCAGAAAGCATCCGTTGAAACTTGATTTGATTAATACCTAATAACTCACTTGCTTTTCCTAAGCTAATCTTATCTTGTTGGAATAACATAACAACAATTTCCTTCAACAGTTCATCCTCTGATAAACCACTTGCTTTAATCACTTCTTGGGAAATAACTAGAGTCATATTTTCTCCGTATTTTGATAAGAATTATACAAATGCTATCCTAGGTTTTGCGGTCTGTCAATTCCCTTTGGCAGACCTCACTTCTAACTGTTAACTGTTAACTGAAATTCCCTCTCCGAAGCAATCTTACCCCTTGTCATGGCGAAGATGCGATCGCTAACGTCAAACCTAGGCAGTTAAAGTATTTAACCAATTGATTAAATCTTTAACTGTAGAGAAATCGAATAAAGCTTCTGCTAATGCTTCGACATCATCAATACTTAACTGCATGATTTTAGTTTCTAATGAAGAATTAATCTCCCCTAACTTGCGTTTAAGTTGACGAAGAATCAATGTCTTTTCCCGTTCAATACCTTGTTCGATACCTTGTTCGATACCTAGTTCAATACCTTGACGCATCCAACTGGTGGTAATTTGCATAACTTCCTCGAAATTACAAGCATTATAAAGTATTTAACCAATTGATTAAATCTTCAACCGTAGAGAAATCGAATAAAGCTTCTCCTAATACTTCAACATCATCAATACTTAACTGCATGATTTTAGTTTCCAATGAAGGATTAATCTCCCCTAACTTGCGTTTAAGTTTCTGTACTATCACTAAAAATCCACCCCGAATAGTGTTGATGTATCTCTTCAAAAATTCGCCTCGATTCAGCGTGAGTGCGTGTCTGAGTTGTAGTTTTATCTAAGCTTGGTACTGGTTTAAACTTTACTGTCACCTCTAAATCAGTTTCTTTAACTTCCACGGGAATATCTAAATGCAATATTCGGTCTTCACCCAGATGAGAACTTAATTTAACTTGCTGTATCATAGTTATTTCCTTTCCTTTTTTAGTGAGTAATCGACAGTAAACCTCTTGCTACTATAATAGCTATTTATGTCATTTGAGCGCGAACCACTTGACACTGCGACTCTTTTGTGCAAACAATCGCCAATTTTTCAAGACCCCTGTAACAAAAATTAACATTTATTGCAAGAAAACGGGTTTCTTTGAGAAAGAAACCCGTTTTCTAAGAGGTTAGGCTTCGGGGAGCGCAGGCTGTTCAATTCTGCGAGGATGGCTGAACTGCCGTTGATTGCGGCGGCTGCCACCGGGTTGAGTCCCCAAAATGCCCCGACTGCCACCACTAACAGGTTGGGCAGAGTAGCGATCGCCAAACTCTCATAGGCAGTGGCAAGGGTATGCCGGGCCAGGGCAAAGGTGTAGCCAAGGGGCTGGAGATCCTGGCTGTGCAAGATGACATCGGCGGCTGCTGCAAAATCCCCTCTCCCTAGAGAAATGACCACCTGATCCTCCCGGGCAGCCAAGCAATCACTACCACTGTCGGTTATCCAAGCCACCCGCTTACCTTGGCGGAGCAACTGTTCTTGGAGTCCCTCAACAGCAGCCGCATCGGTGGCGAAGTAGATGCACTCAGAAGGGATGCCCCAACTCACCAGCAGCTCCGGGGTAATCAAGTCCTGGAAACTTTCGCGAGTAAAGGCCAGAGTATCCACCTGAGCCAGCTTTTCCAGTACCCTAGCATTGCGGATATAAACGCCTTGTCGCGCTGCCGCCGTCAGGGACGAAACCACTGACAAGGGAGTAACGCCCCGCAGAGAAACCCCGATGTCAAGGGGTAACAGCGCACTCGCCCGCCCCAAGTCTCCCGTCAGCATTGCCCAAGTGCCGCTTAGGAACAAAGTGGGTAGGATCGCTCCTTGGGCGACGGGTTTGAGGTTCTGGAGTAGTTCGGTTTTTTCGACGGAATCTAGCCACCCTTCTCGAGCTGCCTCGGGAACGGGAGCGAACCGCTGCCGGTCAGAGAGCCAGTGGATTTCTGCATCTTCTTGCTCGAACAGCAGGTATAGCTCGTCTTCTAGCTGTTGGAGCTTGCTCTGGCGCAGGCTCTCTCCCACTGCTGCCAGATTGAGGGCGAGTGCGCCAGCGATGTTGTTACCTTGAAGCAGTTGGTAGCTCAACCAGAGGGCATCGAGGCAGTCTATGGTCACTTGTCCCTGCTGGGTGAGGGCTTGGCCAACCCTCTGCCAGAGAGGGATTGAAGCCGCAAGGACAATTCCCCCCACAATCGAGAAGGGCAGTTCTAGGGGAGCAGCAGCGATCGCCACAGCCAGGGTTAAGGCCGGCAGCCCTAAAGTTGGCCAAGTCCCCTGATTTCTAGCCCCGACTTTCTCGTTTAGGTCTGGCTCTCTTTCCCGGCCGGCCGCTAGGATGGCCGCTTGCAAGTAATTCAGGAGGGCCGTTGCTGACAGCACTTCCGCCTGGTAGGAGACAATCAGGGAGCAGGATGCGGCATTGATGCGGCTCTCGCTGATGGCAGTGGTTCTCAGCAGCGATCGCTGCAAGCGTCTGGCAAATTCGTCATCCCAATTGAGGCGAGGAATGCGAATTCGCAGCCGTCCCGGAATTTGATGGGCGACTTGCCAATCTACCCACTCAGGGGGTGCTGGGGAATTTGCTGCCGCTTGAACTGGCGCGGGAGTCAGAGTTGTTGTCGTCATGGTGAGGTGATTCAAGAGGGGCTACCGACTGGCAGCGGGACGAACAAGACATTCAACAGCAGGCTGACAGCAGTGACGCAGATGATACCAGTTTTCGACTTCCATCTAAAAATCGAAAGAAAAGTATTAACCGATTATACCATAAAAAAATTATGCAAGAAGTGCATTCAGCTAATCTAAGGATAGGCGGTTAAAATGCGTCTTGACTTAATAAGTAAGGTTTGCTGAAAAAGTTTGTTGTTGGGGTTAGGAGTCAGTAGCCAGTAGTCAGTAGTCAGGAGAATTAAGAATGAATAATAATCAGTTAAATAGTCTATTTACAGACTTGATGCCATTTAATCCTTATTTTTGACGTTTTTGAACCCTGAAAAATTAATTATGCAAGAGGTTTTTAAACACAAACTACCTATCAGATTGTGGAGAGTTGGTATTACAAAAGTAACCAAAGGGAAAGCCAAATTTGATTAAGGAGTTGCCAGAAATTGACCAGGAGATAATTCGGCATTAACTAGGGTTTGCTGAATAAATCTAAAAACTTTGTTGGATAATACTTTTAGACTTTTTTGAAATCCAAAAGTGCCAGGACTGGGAGTGATCAGGGGGAAAATTCCGGGACTTTTTCCCTGAAAATTGGGTAATTGACCACCTGAAAATCGGTAAAACCCTACACCCTACACCCCACACCCTGCCCCCAAGAAAAACTTTTTCAGCAAACCCTAACTAAAGACTTCAACGGGATTAATTTGACAGCACAAGCTTTTAATTCTGGTTGCAGGGAAATCGGACAAGCGGCCGGATGGGTGAGACTATTGGCCTCAGAATTTTCTGCCCATAGGGCCCCCCAGTGCATCGGCACAAAGACACAATTAGGAGCAATTGCTTTGGTAATTACAGCGGGAAAACGGGCAGAACCGCGACGAGAACGCACCTCCACCCATTCCCCAGCTTCTATGCCCAATTTTGCCGCATCTTGGGGATGAATTTCCAGAAAAGGTGCGGGGTGCATTTTGACAATTTTCTCGATGCGGCCGGTGCGGGTTTGGGTGTGCCAGTGACCGTACAAACGCCCCACGGTCAAAACTAGGGGATAATCATCGTCCGGGGGTTCCGCTAGACCTTTACTGTGGTAGGCGGCGAAAACAGCACGACCATCGGCAGTATTAAATTTACCATCGGTATAAAGGCGTTTTGCGGCTGTTTTTTGGCTTTTATCGTTATCTTTAACTAAATTACCCGGTAATTCCCCAGAATTAGCGGTTTTAGGGGCAGAAATTTCATCGATGGAATCGGGCCACGGTCGGGGAGTCTCGGCCAGGCGATCATAATTAATCCCTGTCATATCACAAGGACGTTTATATGTCAAGCCGGCAAACTCGGAATATACCTCGGCCGAATCCTGAAAATTAAATTGTGCCTGAAAACCCAAACGGCGACCAACTTCGGCAAAAATTTGCCAGTCGGCCCTAGCTTGTCCCACGGGAGGGCGAAAAGCTTTATTTAACGTCACCATACGCTCAGAATTGGTCATTGTTCCCGTTTTTTCGCCCCATTGGGCCGCTGGCAGTAATAAATGGGCATAGGTGCTGGTTTCCGTGGGATAGTAGGCATCCTGATAAACAGTAAAAGGTGATTTTAACAGGGCCGCCTTGGTACGTTCTAGATCAGGCATACTAACAGCCGGATTAGTAGCGGCAATCCAAAGAAGTTTCACCTCTCCCGTCTCCAAACCAGTAATCATACTCCAAGCATCGCGACCGGGGACGGGAGAAATCCGACCAGCAGGTAAACCCCAAGCTTGTTCCACTTCGGCCCGGTGTTGGGGATTTTTGACGGAACGATAACCGGGGAGAAGATGGCAGAGGCCGCCGGCTTCCCGTCCTCCCATGGCGTTGGGTTGTCCGGTTAGGGAAAAAGGACCGGCCCCCGGCTTACCGATATTAGCCGTCATTAGGTGTAAATTGATTAAAGTGCGGGCTTTGGCCGTGCCTTCCCTAGATTGATTAATACCCATCGACCAAAGGGAAAGGACTCTTTTCGATTCGGCCCAGTAGCGGGCAGCCTTTTCTAAATCCTCGATGGGGATACCGCATTTAGGGGCGACGATTTCCGGGGGATAATGGCCGATAATTTCGGCGTATTTGGGGAAATACCGGGTACATTTATCGATAAAATAGGTATCGATCGCACCCCAATTCAGTAACAGGTGAGCAATACCGTTAAATAGGTCAATATCAGTCCCCGGGTTAATGGCGAGGTGGAGATTAGCGGCCTCGGCGGTTTTTGTCCTGCGGGGATCAACGACGATTAATTTCGCTTCTTGGTTACGTTTGAGATACTTGTGCAGACGGTTAAAGATGATCGGGTGACATTCGGCCGTATTTGTCCCCACCAGAAAGGCACAATCGGTTAATTCTAGGTCATCGTAACAGCAGGGGGGACCGTCGGATCCGAAACTGTTCAGGTAAGCGGCCACGGCCGAAGACATACAGAGACGGGAATTAGCATCAAAGTTATTGACTCCCAGACAACCCTTGACCAGTTTTTGGGCGATGTAGTAATCTTCGGTGTGAAATTGTCCCGAACCGTATAGACAGATACTTTCCTTTTCCCCCTGAGCGATTAAAGTTTGGATGCGGTTAACGATGCGATCGAGGGCTTCTTCCCAGGTACAAGGACGGAATTGCTCTTGGAGAGAATCGCGGATCATCGGGGTTTTGAGGCGATTTTTATCGATTGATTCCGCTACGGTGGCCCCTTTAACACAGACCATACCTTGACTGGAGGGGTGGGACTTGTCCCCGAAGACTTTCCATGCTTGTCCGGCCGACGCGGGGGGGGTGACTGTCAAACCACAACCTACTCCACAGTAAGGACATTGGGTTTTTGTAGATTCAGTCATAAGCAGTGGGTCTGATTGGTGGCGCTGTCTTTAGGCATACTAAGATAGTCGTCAGGTTTTCTCGGCAAAATTGTAGTTATTAATACAATTTATTAGAAGCCTTGGCCAAATTGCCATTTTTATGATGCAAATCGCGCATTACAACTGGCTAGATAAAAAGCATACACTTGTTCTCATGCCGAAAAAGAATCGGCATAGGATAATAGTAGTCTCTAGGGTGGGGAAAAAGTTTTCAGCCAGTCATGACCTACGAACCTCTACATCATAAGTATCGTCCCCAAACCTTTGCCGATTTGGTGGGACAATCAGCGATCGCCACGACCCTGAGTAATGCCTTAATCAGTGAGCGAATCGCTCCTGCATACCTATTTACTGGACCCAGAGGCACGGGGAAAACCTCCTCGGCGCGAATTTTAGCCAAATCCCTCAACTGTCTGTCTAGTGACCATCCGACACCGATTCCCTGCGGTAAGTGTTCCGTCTGTCAAGCGATCGCCAATGGTTCCGCTTTAGACGTGATCGAAATTGATGCCGCTAGTAATACCGGTGTGGATAACATTCGGGAAATTATCGAGCGATCGCAATTTGCCCCCGTCCAATGTCGTTATAAAGTCTATGTCATCGATGAATGCCATATGCTCAGTACGGCGGCCTTTAATGCTTTGCTGAAAACTCTGGAAGAACCGCCGGATCGAGTAATTTTTGTGCTTGCTACCACCGATCCTCAGCGTGTCTTGCCTACCATCATCTCCCGTTGTCAACGCTTTGATTATCGCCGTATTGCGCTCGATGCGATGGTGGCACACCTGCAAAAAATCGCCCAAATAGAAGCGATCGATATTAACCTAGAAGCATTAACCCTAGTGGCTCAGATCGCTAACGGTGGTTTACGCGATGCCGAAAGTCTTCTTGATCAATTAAGTTTACTCGCAGGAACGATTACGGCCGAGCGAGTCTGGGATTTAGTCGGTGCAGTCCCCGAAAGAGACCTTTTAACCCTACTTAAAGTCATTCATGGCAATATTCCCGATCAAGTTATCGAACAATGTCGCCATCTGATGAATCGCGGTAAGGAACCTTTAATCGTCCTGCAAAATCTAGCCGGATTCTATTTAAACCTACTTTTAGCCAAAACCGCCCCTAATCGTCCAGAAATGGTGGCTGTCACCGCTCCCACTTGGCAGGAATTATGTACGGAAGCGCGTACTTGGTCTTTAGAGGAAATTCTCCGCGGTCAACAACTGCTTAAAGACAGCGAAACGCAACTAAAAAACACCACTCAACCCCGTCTCTGGTTAGAAGTCACTCTATTAGGACTGTTACCGCAAGCACAGGTGATTCCTCTAGTTGCCACGGCAGCGCCTTCCCGTCCCCAAACCAGCGCCGAGAGGCCCACTGAAATGATCACAGCACCGGTGCCGGTTAATGAACCGATAAAACCGGCGGTTATCACCTCGACAACTAGCGTCGCAGTGCCGAAAACTGAGGTTAAAACTGTTACCAGTGATGACAATCATGAACAAATTTGGCAGCAGGTTTTAGAAGTAATGGAACCCCCCACTACTCGCACTCTCTTGCGTCAGCATGGCAGTCTTTTTAGTAGGTCAGAATCGAGTGCTTATGTAAGCATATCTTCGGAACAATTATTAAAAATGGCCCGGCTACGCTTAACTAATATTGAGTCAGCTTTCGAGGCAGTTTTTCAGCGCCGGATTAAAGTCCATTTACAGGTAGGTTCCGCTACTGCTGCCATGGCTGCGGAAGTTTCCCAATCCTCAGCGGCCAAGATGCCACTACCATCGGAAACCGCAGCAACTCCACCAATAACTCCCGAAAATAAAGTTATGACTGTGGTGGATATTCCCGCGGTCAAAGAAGCAATTATCGAGAAAAAAGAAGCAAAAATCACTGCGTCGGGAACCCCAAAAACTTCTAGCACAGAACTGCCCCAAAAAATCTTAAATTTTGACTCATCTTTAGGGACATTAGATCAGGATGTTGATGTTAGCGAAATTTTGGCAGCCGCTCAAAAGTTAGCGAAATCTTTTGATGGTGAACTGGTCAATATGGGTTATTCACTGCCAGAAAATTCGGCCGCAGAAACTAAAGTTAATAAGTCTCTGGAAAATATGACTATCGTGCGCGGGAGACCTGATGTTAACGAAATTTTAGATAGTTTGGAGGAGGACGAAGACCTGCCTTTTTAAGGCTATCCCAACGGCTTGTGCTAAACTAATAGGATATGCCACGTCTCAGGATTGGCTATTCTTGCTCAAATTCTAGCTACTAGACCTATGACACCCGAAACTAAGGACAGAATCGATCAATTAGTTCAGAATAACAAAGTTCTTGTGTTCATGAAGGGCAATAAATTAATGCCTCAGTGTGGTTTCTCGAATAACGTCATACAAATTCTCAATATTCTGGGGGTTTCCTACGAAACTGTCGATATTCTGCAAGATCAGGAGTTAAGACAAGGAGTTAAGGAGTATTCCAATTGGCCGACTATTCCCCAAGTCTATATCAACGGTGAATTTATTGGCGGTTCCGACATTATGATCGAACTCTATCAAAATGGGGAACTACAACAAATAGTCGAGGTAGCCTTAGCTTCCTAAAAATTTTCTAGGTTAGGTTAGCTATCCTAACCTAGTTTAAAGTTGTCCAACTAGCAATCTTGGTAGAGGTGATGATTGTGACGATTCGAGAAACTGCAATTTCTAAGCTACATCAACTCCCTGAAGTCCTTGTTCAGGAAGTAAGCGACTTTATTGATCTTCTCGATCATAAATATCGAGTCAAAACCGTTGAAACTCAGCCTGATGGAAAACTGATAGAAAGATGGTTACAATGGTTTGAAGCCGTAGATGGCTTAACTGTCAATTCACCTGAACCAATAAACGACTACCAGCAACTGCTGCCCGAAAAATATCGGCAACAAGGACTAGAGCTATGTTTTATCGGATTCAAAACCAAGGAAGCTTTGATATCATTCAAGTGTAGTGATGGAAAATCTGCTTTCAACGGCCTATAATTCCACCGATAGAAAATGCTCCCCTTTAAAACTGTCCCTTGAATTCTTCTCTATCTCTTGCTATCAGGAAACTTTGTTGGGGAATACCGATGTGAATTCCCTTCTCCTCAAAAGCAATTTTTAGACGACGACGATACTCTCTTTCTATGTCCCATTGTCGTAATCTTTTAACGACAATTCTGAGCATAATTTCCATCCCCGTGTGAGAAACCCGACTGACACCAGCAACCTGCACAGGATTGATGATATCTTTTTGCCATTGTGGATCTACAGCCATATTTTCAGCGATGGCTGCCATTAAAGAGATCGCCACATCTGCCTCAGTCTGATAGGCGACTTCGATGGTAAAATTGACTCGCGCCCAATCTTTACTGAGGTTGTGTGCGCTAATAATTTGGTTATGAGCAATAGTGATTAAACGTCCATCAGCAGCCCGCAATTGAGTCGCTCGCAAACTCATATTTTCCACCAAACCGATAAACTCCTGAAACTGGATCATATCACCGACAGTGTACTGATCTTCAAAGACAATCAGAAAACCGTTAATCCAATCTTTTAAGAGATCCTGAAAGGCAAAGGTGAGCAATGCTCCCACTAAACCGGCTCCCGTGAGTAAAAAGGCGAAAGAAAGACCCATCCAACTCAAAAAAATCAAAATTCCTAGAAAAATGGCGATAAATGTGATCATTTCTCGCCCAACTTCTAATAAAGTGGGAGCGCGCAGAATCCTCCTTTCCAAATTTTCGGAAAACACCGCTCCTTCCTCTACCCACTCGCGTAGCCGAAAATTAACGTAGAGATTAACCATATTGCTCACTGATGTCAGCAGCAACCAGATAATAAAAATCCGCAAAGGAATACGAATTATCCCGCGTCCTTCTAGCCTAGTTTCAGGAAATACATACAAAATCGCCGCTATTCCGCTAAACCAAAGCAGTATCAGTCCAATAAGAGCCAGTCTTTTCCAGAGAATATTTAACGTCAGTTGTCGCTGAATATCAGCCTGTTGACGGAAATTAGAGGAATCTTCTAGAGCGGCTAAAATTGGTTCTTGGGAGCGATCTTTTCTGGGGGGGGAATTTATGGCTAAATTCCGATCAGATTGACTTTTAGCCTGTTTTTTGAGGAGATTAAAGCGATTTCTTAAACGTTTCTGCCACCAAATTGATACCCAGCTTAAGAAAATTAGCCCCAAAATAATTTTAGCGGCAGTCATTACCTGTTGCCGGCGAGGGGCGGGCTGACGTTCTTGCCAAGCTTGGAGCAAAGCTGTTTGGATGATTTGAACCCATTGGTCTGCTAAATCGTCAACCGAAGAAGAATCGATCAGGGCATCAACTTCTGTTACTGTCAGAATTACCTGTTGCGGTAACTTCTGGTTATCCTTGGCCACAATCACGGTTAAATTATTGAGCGTCGCCGTACTTACTTGCAGGGTTGTCGGATCGAAACCCCGATTGATAATATTATTTAAACCTCTTTCAATGCGCCTAGCCCGTCTTTCTACCGGGGAGAGTTCCCGGGCCTCAGAAGCGGTAAAATCTTGGGAGGCAATCTGAAATAAGGCAAATCCATCCAGATGCACGGAGGCATATTCTATATCCCCGGCTACAAAAATCCTTGTCCCCGTGGGAGATACAAATGGAACCAGAAAATTTTGGCCTAGGGATGGCAGGGAATTAAGAACAAAAATACTAACCAAGAAGCAACCCGCTAATCCTTGAAGGACCAGATTGAAAATTTTTCCCCGTTGCCATCGTCCCATTGCCCAAGTTTCCTTTTTGATTAACAATGATCTTTACCCGCTTTCTCAGCTTATAGCAGTTATCTTTATGGTGAGATAGGAAAGTTTTCGTTTTGGGGAGTTAGTCGTCCCTCTCCCCAACCCCCCACTGATTACTGATTACTGAAATCCCCAACATTAGTTAACTTCTCATGTCCAATATACCCCCACAGTGGCGCGAGGAAATTACGTCTTTACCCGCTTGGTTACGGCGTTCACTCGGCAAATCTAGCGAAATTTCCACGGTTCAGCGCATTATCAAACAAAGGAACATTCATACTATCTGCGAGGAGGGTCGCTGTCCCAATCGCGGCGAGTGTTATGCCCAAGGTACGGCGACTTTTTTGTTGATGGGTCCCACTTGCACCAGGTCCTGTGCTTTTTGTCAAGTGGATAAGGGTCATGCACCCATGCCTCTCGATGTGGAGGAACCGCAAAAAGTGGCGGAAGCGGTGCAATTGTTAAATTTAAGTTACGTTGTCTTGACTTCTGTAGCTAGAGATGATCTGGAAGACGGCGGAGCCAGTTGGTTCGTGCGGACGATGACAGCCATTCGCGAACTCAATCCCCACACTTTAATTGAAGTGTTAACCCCGGATTTTGCCGGAGGTAAGGGAAGTCAACAGGAACGGGTGGCGACGGTGGTAGGGGCAAAACCTGCCTGTTACAATCACAATATCGAGACGGTGCGCCGTTTGCAAGGACCGGTTAGACGCGGGGCTAAATACGATCGCTCTTTGGCGGTTTTGCGTTATGTTAAGGAAATCGATCGCTCAATTCCGACGAAATCCGGCTTAATGGTCGGTCACGGTGAGACAAAAGAGGAAATTATCGAGACTTTGGCAGATTTACGCGCGATCGACTGCGATCGAGTTACTATTGGTCAATATATGCGTCCTTCTCTGGAACATTTGCTCGTACAGAAATATTGGACTCCCTCAGAATTTAGCGAGTTGGGAGAAATTGCCCAAAAAATGGGTTTTTCCCAAGTTAGATCTGGACCTCTAGTCCGCAGTTCCTATCATGCGGGAGAGGAAATCAGTTATCAGTGATCAGTTATCAGTTATCAGATGTAAGTAGCTGGTTATAATTAAATTAAAAATGGATTTTAGGTTCGATCCCCCCTGCCCCCCTTGATAAGGGGGGTGCC
>NZ_JADEVX010000283.1:0-3901 GCF_015207925.1 Microcystis sp. LEGE 00066
TATCGAGAAACTTGAGGAATGGGAAAAGAAAAACTTGAAAATATTTTGGTTGCCCACTTATTCACCTCATTTAAATTTAATTGAAATATTATGGAGATTTTTAAAATATGAATGGATTGAATTTAGCGCCTATAAAGACCGAAAGAGCCTCCTCGCTTACGTTAAAAAAGTGCTGGACAATTTTGGAGGCGAGTATGTAATTAATTTTGCCTAGGTACTTAGTAGTTGGTCTTCCGTACTCAATTTGCTAGGTCTACCTGTCTTTTTTTGCCAAACTTTTTCTGCCTTTAGGACTGTTACCATATCCTTAAATGTATCTGGATACACGCCACACAAGCGTTTGAACTCTGTTGGCTTTAAAGTTTTTACTTGTTCGTAAGTCATCTTTCAATCTTAACTCTTGGACTATTTTATCCTATTTTGTCTAGACTTATGCAAGAGATCTATTTGACGGGATGGTCTTGGATTTTAGAAGCTCTATGTCTGTCAGGAATTTAGAAAAATGGTATTAAACGAGGAAGAACAGCGATCGGCGGGAGTAACGCCCGAATTAATCCGCGTTTCCGTGGGTTTGGAACATATTGACGATATTATCGAGGATTTCCAGCAAACTTTCCAGAGTTTATAACCCACCACCCCGCCCATGGATCGCCTAGACTTGATCTCCCCGGAAATCCGTTTCTATTCCCCACCGCGTCCTTTTGTTCTCGAATCGGGGGCGGTTCTCGAAAGGGTGCGGATCGCCTATCGAACCTGGGGAATTTTGAATAACAAGCGGGATAACGGGGTTATTGTCTGTCACGCCTTCACGGGATCGGCCGACGTGGAAGCTTGGTGGGAACCTTTGTTAGGAACCGGACGCGTTCTCGATCCCACCCGCGATTTTATTGTCTGTAGCAATATTCTCGGCAGTTGCTACGGGACGACCGGCCCCACTTCGATCGATCCCCGTACCGGTAAACCCTACGGCCCGACTTTCCCAGAGATCACCATTCGGGATCTGGTTCACCTGCAAGGGGTGTTGATGGATGCGTTGGGGATCGAGTCTTTGCGATTGGTGATCGGGGGAGCCTTGGGAGGGATGCAGGTTTTGGAATGGGCACTACTGTACCCAGAGAGGACGCGATCGATCGCTGTGATTGCCGCTTCGGGACGACATTCGGCCTGGTGTATCGCGCTAGGAGAGGCCCAAAGGGGGGCGATCTACGCCGATCCCCATTGGCAAGGGGGAAATTATGCGATCAATCGCCCTCCGTCCCGGGGTTTATCGGCAGCCTGGATGATGGCGATGACTACCTACCGATCGCACGCCAGTTTTGAGTTTCGGCCGCGAGTACGGGGAGGGGGGAGAGTTCACGATCGCCCGCTATCTAGAATATCAGGGGAAAAAGTTAGTCGAACGTTTTGATGCTAATGCTTATATCACCTTAAGTAGGGCGATGGATCGTCATCATGTCACCCGGACGGGAAAAAGTTACGAATCGGTTTTACAGTCGATTGATCAACCGACTGCGATCGTGGCGATCGATTCGGATCTTCTTTATCCTCCCGTGGAACAAGAGGAGTTGGCGAAATATATCCCCAATTCTGAATTATTCTGGTTGCGATCGCCGCACGGTCACGATGCGTTTTTAATGGATGGCGATATGGACGCATTGAATGATCTTCTCGTCACTTTCGGGAATAGGTGGGAAATGGGAAATGGTCGCGGGTTGGGGATGGTGGGGTAGAGAGCGATCGGCATTGCTGCGCTGGAGGCGATCGGGATGTTTGAGAGGAAATCTTGTTAAAATTAGAGAAAGGAAGTTTGCTTTAATCGTTCGTATTAACTCCCCGAACTCGTTCAATGGAATTTAAAAGTATCAAAGAGCTTCGTGAATATCTCCTTCGTTATAACTCTAACTCGTTTGTAGAAGTTGGTACAAGTGTATGTTGGCAAGAATGGCAAAATGGGGGACCTCGAATATCGCGTCTAGGACAGGTAAAAAAAAATTCCAGACGAAATTATGCTTTACGCTTGATCTTGCTTGCGAGTGCAGGAAATCCTTACGGTAATCAAGCGATTACTTTTCAAGAATTTGAAAGTCTCATTGATGTCTTGTCCAATTTTGCTAATCATACCATTTCAGATAAAACCCTCCTAGATACGGAAGCAGAATATATCTTTAATGATTTACATACTTGGGAGCGAGAGAATTACAAAACTGTTCGTAACTGGAAATTGCTTCTAAGTGATATTTTCACCAAAGAACTAATACGCAAAAATGGAGGCCATCTTTTCTTACAGCGTCAGGCACTTTTTCAAAATTCTGGATTTTGGACCCCCCTTGCTCTTGTACAACTTGCTCGTGTACAACGAACTATGAAGGTTTTTGAAATTCTAAATTCTATAGACTTAAATACTATAAATTTTTTTGAATCCTCCACTAAATTAAATCATGAATTTTATTTTGTTCAGTTTATGTCTAGCATCGGATGTTTTTTGAAAACGAGATTTCGAGGTGTACTAGATTTTAAAAAAAGTATAGATTTTGATGACGAACTGAAATCTAAAGGTTATACCGAAGAAAATCTAAGGATTTTTGTTCGTTTAAATAGTCGAGTTTTTAGTTCGAGTGATCGTGACTCATTCCGTAATATAGTTACAGAAAGGTTAAATAATACAAGTGAAGTCTATCATCCTTTCTTTTATAATTCTTTTCTCGATTATCCTTTTATTGATCTGGGTCAAGATAAATATTGTTTGCCAGACGCGTGTTCATTAATGGAATCTTCTTGGAATATAACATGCAAGCATCTTCCATCTAATAAGATTTTGGATCAAGCTTTTGAACAATATCTTGCTAACGTTTTATTACCTATAATCGCACCTAACTGTTTTGAAAAGATTAGAGAGGTTGAAAATCCACAAAGCTCTCACGACAAAAGGGCTGATTTTCTAATTACTTTACCTAATGTTTATATTATTATTGAATGCAAAAATTCTTTAATGTCTTCCGATACAAGCGTATATTTTGATCCCAAAGGATTGGCGAGTTTGTGGGGAAGAATTCATGGTGCTACAGAACAAATATCATCAACTATTGAAGCTCTTAAACTAAAAGATAAACCTGTGATCCCACTAATTCTTACATTTTATGATGCACTACTAGCATCTAATGTCTTTGAATCGATAGTTAAATCTACAGATTATTGCGATCATTTGAATCTTTCTATGCCTCCTATTGTTCGATCTTTACATGAGTTCGAGGATCGGATATATGATAGAAGCCTAGAAAATTGGGCGGAATCAATGTTACCTAAACAAAGTAATTCTTCAATTAACCCTGATAATCAAGGACATAATTATAGACATTTAAAGGACTTTTATTAATAGGCTTTTATGCTTTGAATTTATATTTTCTGTTGTTTATTGCGACGATTTTTGGTCACGAGATCGGGAAAATGACTTAAATCCTCGATCGAACGCGGTGCGGGATAAATTTATCCCGGTTCGGCCGTCACCCGATCGAGATAAATTTGAAAGGCCCTCTCGTCCTCTCTATGTTCGAGAATATAACTCCGTAGTTCCTCGCGACTCATCGATTCAAACTCGCGTTTTATCATACATACCTCCGATCGCCCGTTTAAATCTGATAATCAATGACGAAAACCACCTTACCACCCCGTGCGTTGGCACTTAAGGCCGCGGTCATCTTCTTGGGATAGGGTTGTTTTTTAATTCTCAGACCAAATTCTTTTATAACTTTTCAAGAGAATTTAGTATTACTTGGTGGCTCTTCGGGAATTGTTATGCAAATAATTAACTTAAAATAAAATTCAATGAGAGTACCTAAGCTCAAAAGTAGCTGAAATTCATACAGGAAAGGACTTAAGGCACAAATAAGTTAATATCAAAAGA
>NZ_JADEVX010000284.1:0-3901 GCF_015207925.1 Microcystis sp. LEGE 00066
AGATTTATGAAACCTCAGAGAATCCGACAGAGGGAATGCTATCCATCTCGGAATGGTTGGCAAAATCCTCCAGTGTTTTTACTAAGAGTTGTCAAACAATCCGAAACTGGTTTGGAGAAATAATTAGGGCTCTACCGAACCTGTCATGTAAAACTATCAATAACTCATGCTTGTAAAGTTTGTACACTAAGGCTTTGAGTTTTTGTTAGATTGATATTTATCAACTTTAGAGCCTTGCTGTGCAGAGAGGGAGCTTGAGGAATTTTCTACAGTGTAAGTTCGGAAGAACCATAATTAGTTATTTCGAGCGAAGGACAACGAATGGGATGGTCGAGGGAATCAACAATAAACTTAAACTAATAAAAAGAAGAGGCTATGGCTTTAGAAACTTTCGTAATTTTTGGGTTAGAAGTATGTTATCTTGGCATCTTGTCTGTTGATTTAGCATAAAGAGTAACGAAGAGCCGGAAAAGTTTTCATAATACCTGGCTTCCCCATTGACAAAAAGCCATAACCTGTGCTGCAGGAAGGATTAACAGAATTTCCGATACCCCCTTACTGGGTACAAATTAAGGAAACCTCTAATAAATCTAACGCCGTACAAACTCCTCGTCAATAGCAAATCAGGTTATACTTCACACCCCACACCCCACAATCTACCCCCACGAAAAACTTTTTCAGCAGACCCTACCTATCGATCCCATTTTTTCCTATTCTAAGCGCACAATCTCTCCACCTCTGGCTAGAGATAATTCTGCTGCCTGGAGGATTTTGACTAATTCCGTTCCTACCGATCCTGAAGATACAGGAGAATCGACACCCGTAGCCACTGACTCTAAAAAATGTTCGCACAATGCTTTCAGTGGTTCACCATCGGCAATAGGGATAGATTCCGTCTCCTGTCCCCGGGGAATAAAATAGGCTTCCTGACGATCAAAATGGCCTTTTTGTCGGGTTAAAGGCGATCGAGAGTCTAATTCATTGAAAATTAAAGTCCCTTCGCTGCCAACTATCCCTAAACGTCGCTGTTTATCGGGATTCAACCAACAAAGGTGAATAGTCGCTTGAAAACCATCGCCATATATCAGGGTTAACCAGACTAAATCGGCTAGATTAGGTTGTAGCCAAAATGTTCCCCTCGCTTGTATTAATACTGGCGTACTATTTAACCAATGATTAAAAATCGAGATATCGTGAATAGCCAGATCCCACAAAGCGGACACATCCTGACGAACAGGACCCAGATGGGTGCGAGTGGCATAACCATAAAGAGGTTTACCGATGCCACCAGATTGCAGGACTTTTTGTCCGGTGATAACGGCGGGATGAAAAAGATAGGTATGATCAACTAATAAAATACGCTGTTTTTGCGCCGCTAATGCCGTTAATTCGGCACATTCTTGGGGATCGAGGGTTAAGGGTTTTTCGGCGAGGACGTGATAACCTAAATTAAGAGCATCTTTAATCAGGGGATAATGACTGATGGCGGGAGTAACGACGACCACAGCCGAGATTTCGGGGTGAAGGCGGATTGATTCCCAGTCATTGGCTAAAATAACTTTATTAGTATCGAGATTAAATTGATCGCGACAGAGATGAAGTTTTTCAGGGGAGGAGTCAACGATCGCCACTACTTGTGCTGAGGGATGTTGAGAAAAATGACGGACGAAATGGACTCCCCAACGTCCTACCCCTAAGATAGCGATTCCTGTGGACATTTTGCTTACTCAGATAAATCAATCTAGTTTATTTTAAAAGGATTAGGCGCAATTGTTTATTGATTCTGAGAACTGGAAGGGATTATGTTAAAATTTTTTATCGATCGAGGGGGAACTTTTACCGATATAGTGGCGATAATCGATCGACCAGAAATTATTGAACGACTAGCTAGAGATGCCGCTAGATTTCTGATTGTTCCCCTTGCCGATCAACAGTGGATTGTTCTCTATAAACTGCTCTCGGAGAATCCCGAAAAATACCCAGATGCAGTCATTCAAGGGATCAAAGATATTAGCGGTTCCCTAGATAACATCGAAGTGATTAAAATGGGAACAACGGTAGCCACCAATGCGCTGTTAGAAAGAAAAGGAGAGCGCACGGTTTTGTTAATCACCAAAGGGTTTAAAGATGCCTTGAGAATTGGCTATCAAAATCGCCCCGATATTTTTGCCCGTCAAATTATTCTTCCTTCTTTATTATACGAACAAGTTATCGAAGTGGCCGAACGCTACGATAGTCAAGGACAGGAATTAATCACCGTTAATCCCGACCAAGTTAAAGCCGATTTAATACCAGTTTATCAAGCGGGTATCCGAAGTTGTGCGATTGTTTTTATACACGGTTATCGTTATCCTGACCACGAAAAACAAGTGGCAGCCATTGCCGAAGAAATCGGCTTTACTCACCTAGCCATTTCCCACCAAATCAGTCCTTTAATGAAACTGGTATCCCGGGGAGATACCACGGTAGTTTCTGCCTATCTATCGCCAATTTTACGCCGCTATGTTGATAGTATTAGCCAGCAATTACCGAAGACTAGCTTACTATTTATGAAATCCGATGGCGGTTTAGTCACAGCCGATAAATTTCAGGGCAAAGATAGCATTTTATCTGGTCCTGCGGGGGGAATAGTTGGGGCAGTACAAACCAGTTTAAGGGCAGGATTTAGCAAAATTATCAGTTTTGATATGGGAGGAACTAGCACCGATGTTTCCCATTTTCAAGGGGAATACGAGCGGCAAACAGATAACGAAATTGCCAGCGTAAGAATGCGAGCGCCGATGTTAAGTATTCACACCGTGGCCGCTGGTGGGGGTTCAATTTTAGTCTATGATGGTTATCGTTTTCGAGTCGGGCCAGAAAGTGCCGGAGCTAATCCCGGACCTGCCTGTTATCGACGAGGTGGACCCTTAACAATTACCGATGCTAATGTTTTGTTAGGAAAAATTCAAGACGCCTATTTTCCCGCTATTTTTGGACAAGAGGGAAATTTAAACCTAGATAGAGAGATTGTGCTGACAAAGTTTCAAGAATTGGCGGCAACAATGGGGGGTAATAATAGTCCTGAACTCCTGGCTGCTGGGTTTATTCAAATTGCCGTAGAAAATATGGCTAATGCGATTAAAAAAATCTCTCTGCAAAAGGGTTATGATCTCAGTGATTATACTCTTTGTACCTTTGGCGGTGCTGGGGGTCAAGTGGCCTGTTTAATTGCCGATACTCTGGGAATGAAAAGCATTTTTCTCCATCCCTACGCCGGGGTTTTAAGTGCCTACGGCATGGGTTTGGCCGATTTGAGGGTAATTAAAGAAAAAGCGATCGAACAGCCGTTAAATGCCGATTTAATCGGGCAGTTACTCACGGAAATGACCGAATTAGAAGTCTTAGCGGGTCGGGAATTAGAGGGTTATAATCGGGTGCGGCAGCAAGTCAGTTTAAAATATCAAGGCAGTGATGCCACTTTAGCGGTTAATTTTAGCGATCAAATGCGTCAGGATTTTGAACAGGAACATCAAAGACGTTATGGGTTTAAACAAGAACAAAAAGCTTTAATTGTTGAGTCGATTGCCGTGGAATTGATCCAGACTATGGACAGTCCCCAAGAAGCAATTTTAACTCGCACCCGTCCCATGGGAGAATTACCTCCTATGCTCGATAGAGTAGCGGTTTTTATGGCTAATCAATGGCGGGAAACGCCAATTTATCAGCGTTCAGATCTGCAACCTTTTGGTTGTCTGGCAGGACCCGCAATTATTATCGAAAAAATTAGCACGATTGTGATTGAACCGGGTTGGATGGCAAAATTAACGGAGAAAAATCATTTAATTCTCTGCAAAGCTTAACTAGGGTTTGCGGCAAAAAGTTTTTCGTGGGGGTAGGGTGTGGGGTGTGGGGTGTGGGG
>NZ_JADEVX010000285.1:0-3868 GCF_015207925.1 Microcystis sp. LEGE 00066
TTAATAATAAACTGAAGGTGATTAAAAGGAGAGGCTATGGATTTAGAAACTTTAAAAACTTTAGTCTTAGATGTTTATTAAATTGGCATTTTGCTAGTTGATTTTACATGGTAAGTTCGGAAGAACCACTTTGTTTTGAAAATTTTCTAATTCGCCATTTTCGATTAATAAAAATAAAATAAGCTATCAGTAAAGAGAGAGCAAATATATTTGTTACTGACTGAGTTAAGGTGACAGAAGTTACAATAATAATCAAGGAGATAGTAGCAAAAATCCTCTTGTTTTTTTGAAATATCCTGACAATAGCATCTGGCTAATAATTGCGAAGGCTGGCATAGCATAAATTCCTACATCTCCAGGTTCAGTAAGTACTCCTGAATACCGTCCTTCCCATAAAGACAGAGAATAATACTCATCCGCCGCACCAACCCTCACTGAATAGGGGAGAAGCCGAGCTATAGAAGCTAGGGTACCAACTACATAATCCCTACCAGTAAAGGAAACTATGAAAAATTGTAAAACAACCATAGAGCAAATAAATACAGATACCCTCACAAAGTCTTGGGCTAATATTTTTGAAGTAGCAGGATTTGTTGTTACCCATGATACAGTATAATAAACAGAAAAGAGAATTAGGAGCGATATTAAAACTCCTAAAGACTTTCTGGTACTGTAAAAATTATCCGTAATAAAACTTAAAAATGTTGATATGATAATCAATGAAAAGAAAAATATAATAAGATTTATATATGTGCTTTTCCCAAAGGCTCGTTTAAACTGAAATCCCCGCAAAAATATCGATAGAATAAATACTATCAAAATTGGAACAAGTGCTGGCTCTATAAATCCAAAACCTGCTTCATGAACTCCCAGGCTAACAAGAGGCAAAAGGTAGATTGCCAATCTAATAATCCGGACTTCTAACAATTTGGTTTCGTTTCTCATATTTATCGACAGTGACAACCGGAACTTTTAAATTAGTTTTAACAGATTTTGTCCTATCTATCTATGGTTTAAGGGTTACTTTATTCTCAATAATCCCCGCTTCCTACTGTGGCTAATTACAGGCTATTTAATTAACTAACCAGTTCAAGACCCGATTCAGGCGAGCAATCTTCAAGCAATCATCCAGAAAGAACCGGGTAATCGAGCTTCATTACAAGCATTGATATTATCAAGAAACACGGAATTCTTATAATAAGATACCATAGATAGGGATGCCAAAATTTTAAACTTTTTGTTAAATTGTAAAAAAGTTTCTAAAAAGTATTGCTCGTTCCAGTATCGTGATTCTTTGAGATTCCATTCTATGGGATAATCACAGGGAAAGAATATATCGTGAATATGAACTAAGACTCCTGTTTGTAAACGTGGATAAACTTGAAGAAATTCAAACTCCACATCACTACCAGACTTAAATACATGACTGGAATCAACGAACAGAATATCATTGGTTTGCAGGGATTCAAAAACAGACAAATCTACGGCTTCTACTTTCTGGATAAGCAAACTAAATTCTAGAAAATCTTTACTAACATTAGCAAAGTCTTTTAAAAAATCTTGAGGATAAGGCTCGATCGAGATCAGTTGTGATTTTTGGGAATTTTCTATAAAATTCATTCTTAAAGCTGCGGCGATAATCTTAGTGCTACCACCTGAGCCAATTTCAATTACCCGATTAGGTTTTTTTTCTCTGACCATAGCATAGAGGACTTCCGCATCACCACTAATGAGACCAGAACTATCTTCGGAATAACCAAACGCTGAAAAAATTTCTTTATTGTTAAATTCCAAACCATATTTTTCCAGTAAATATTTAACCAGTTCAGTTTGCTTGTCTAGATGCCATTCAATTGAGCTAAGAGGCCTTTCCTTGCCCGCGTATGTCATAATTTCCTGACGGTTGGGTATCGGCTGATAAAAATGGTCAGTAATTAGGGTGTAGCCAATATTTCTTAAGAGGGGATTGAATATTTTTTTGGCTAGGGCAAATTTAATATTTTTTCTACCCTGCTCGGTTTGCATACGGTTAAGTAATTTTTTCAACATTGTCAACCTTCTTTATACTACTAATATTTACCGTCATGTTTTGTCGTCAAAGCCAACTGGGAACTGGCATCCTTCATCAAAATGCTTTAATTTAGTTGCCTCCTATTAAATCTTGACAAAATACTGCTACGGCAGCGTGTCACCGAATAATGGGCAATTTAATTAACCGACCAGTTCAAGACCCAATTCAATAGGTATATTGGGTACATCCTACCCGATGATCAACTTTTTGTCAAGGTAATTAGTCAGTGCACAGCAATTTCAAATTCAGAATCTAGCAAATAATACGGAATATAAAACGCTTTTGCCCGGCACATCCCAATCCAACATCAAGAAGAATTAACGAGAGCACTAGGGATGGCATCATCGAGCATAAAGTCTAGAAGGTGTTGCCAGCCTTCAAACAACAGATACTTGGTCAGACAAACAACATCTTGAAAAAAGCCCCAGCGAGTCCCTCGTTGAAGCCGAGCCCGTTGATAGCGTTGATCAGTACTGAGTCCCATCTAGGGTGACGAGTAAGTTGCCATCCAATGCGGCAAATAGCCTCAAATAGCCTTGGTCTCCCAGACCTTGATAAATCCATTTGAACAGGGGAAAAAGATGCTTTGCGGCTATTCCATCAAGGATGTTCCGCATCTGCTCTACTGTCGGGATATTGACCAAACCAAACAGACTTTCTGTCGGTCAAGAAACTGGTCAAACTAATCTATTGAAAGATTAAATAATACCTTTAAACAAAGGATTTCTCGGCTGGTGAGAGAGCGTCTATCTTTCTCTAAAAAAATGGAGAATCACCTTGGGGAACCCTTTGGTATTTTATCCATGACTACAATGCACAGCAAAGCAAAGGATTAAGCCGCCATCACTACTACCGAATCACCACCCCTTTTTTCAGTACCCAAGCAAAATCAATGACACATCTTGCTAATCCTTTTGCCGCTCTCAACCCTAGGTAGGTAATTATGCCAGTTAAGAAAGCGGCACGCTTAACCTTTCCCTAACCCATAAATTGCTATATATTTTAATTGTGTGAGGAGTGAGAAGAAAGCAAAGTCCTTGGGGTCGAAACACGGCAAGACTCCCAAGGGCTTTTCCATGTCTAGGGAACAATTGTCAGTCATGAACCAGCCTCAAGAGCGAGAACCTTTTGCCAGTTTAGTTTTATATCATCTCTTTAAATGGTCGATCGTTAGCCCAACCCTAAACGGCTATTTTCGCGGTCGCGTTTACGGAGTGGAAAATGTCCCTCAGCGTCATCCTCTGATTATCGTCTGCAATCACGCCAGTTACTTCGATCCACCCCTATTATCCTGTGCCGTGCGTCGTCCCGTAGCTTATATGGCTAAAGAAGAATTATTTACCATCCCGATTTTAAAACACGCGATCGCTCTTTATGGGGCCTATCCCGTCAAACGCAGCAGTGGTGATCGCGGAGCCATTCGGGCGGCGATGGCAGCCTTAGCAGCGGGCTGGGCAGTGGGAGTGTTTCTGGAGGGAACCCGCACCGAGGACGGATTGATCCATCAACCAAAACTAGGCGCGGCGATGATTGCCGCTAAAGCGGGAGTTCCCCTGCTACCCGTCAGTTTGTGGGGGACAGAAAAGATTTTTCAAAAAGGTTCTTCTTTTCCCCATAGTATCCCCTTAACTATTCGCATCGGCGAAGTGCTGCCGCCACCGATTTCTAGCAAAAGAGAAGCTTTACAGGCAGTTACCGAGCGCTGTGCCGAAATTATTAACGGATTACACGCCCTCGGACGCTAACTAGGGTTTGCGGCAAAAAGCTTTTCCTGGGGGCAGGGTGTGGGGTGTGGGG